>PGTJ01000459.1 GCA_002794515.1 Phototrophicales bacterium | reverse complement strand
GCCATCGGCTAGTTGCATTTATCAAGCCCACTAAAGGGGCTGGTAGTAGTGGGTGGATTTTGTGCAAATGTATCAGCATGAGAAATCGCCCAATGGACACACACGACTTTTGGCAATCCCTTGACAATTCACCCAAAGCGCGTTAAACTATCATTCAACAACCATAGTTAGTTGAATTAACTAACTAAATCGCACGGTACAACAAGAGAGGTAAAATAGATATGAAACGTGTTTTAGTATTGTTCTTTGTCGCATTATTGGTTATGGCGCTCAATCCTGTGCGGGCGCAAGAGAAACTTCAGGTTTACATCACTGGTTTGCCCGAAAGTGGTTTGGAATGGTTCCGTAATGAAGCCTTCCCCGCCTTCCAAGCCACTTACGGGTCTGATGTAACCCTGGAGATCATCACAGGCGGTTGGGGCGATTTTGATGCCACCGTTGCGGGCTGGATTACCACCGGTAGCGGTCCCGACATTGTGTATCTGGGATCAGAATACGCCGCCACGTATGGCGATTTGCTCAAAGATGTGAGCGCATACTTCACCGAAGAAGACCTCGCCGCCTTCTTGCCCGCCGCACTTGAAACCGCATCGTGGGATGGTGCTTTACGTGGGATGCCTTTGCTCATGTCGCCACGTCCGATTTACTATCGCACTGACCTGTTCGCCGAAGGGAGCGAAATACCCCTCACCTTCGCCGATGCACTGGAGTTCGTCCGTGCCAACAGCATTGTCGAAGATAACGCGATGGTGCAAATGGGCTTCATGGACATTGGCTCTGGCTTATTCGATGCCCAAGAATTCATCGCTTATATCTGGAGCGCAGGTGGCGAATTATATTATGAAGACGGCTCTAGCGCCTTCGATAGCGAAGCAACTGCCGAAGCCCTGCAATACATGTACGACCGCCGTCGCATCATCCTCCCCACCGAAAGCACGGCTGGTTTGCCACCCTTTGAAGGCTATCCGATTGCCTCTGGGCGCGTGGTGAGCGGTATCTTCCCCTTGTGGAACATGCCCCCAACCACCGATCCGTTGTGGGAAAATATCGCCATTGCCCCCTATCCTGCTGGCGAAAATGGTAGCCCTGTGGTGCAAGTCTTCATCGACTGGCTGAGCGTGCCACAATATGTGCCAGATGAAAAGTTGGGTCTTGTCACCGATTTCCTCAAATTCATCACCAGCCAAGAAAATGCTATCGCCCTGAGCAATGTGGTCGGCTTCACCCCTGTCCGTGTTGATGCTTGGGATTCGCTCCGCGCCAACCCCGTGTGGAACACCCTGCTCGACTTGACTGTTGAATATGGGCGTGGCTTCTCGGATATTCGCGCCAGCGCCGAGTTGCGCCCGTTGATTGTCGAACAAGTCACCTTGTTCCTGACCGACCAACAGAGCCTCGAGGACACCCTGCAAAATCTCAAAGATGAGTACGATGCCATCCTGCAAGAGAACGGTTATTTAGACTAAAATCCACTCGCGGGGCGGATACCCCATCCGCCCCACCATGCCCAACCTGTACGGGCGGGTTCGCATCTTGCGGTGCGCCTATCCGCCCACCATACAACCATCATCACCACCGCCTAGACCGATAAAAGGCAAAATATCATGTTAGACCAACCAAAATTAGAGACCCTGTTTTGGGCTTTTGGAACAATTATTTTTATCATCGTGGGGAGCATCCTCGTTGGCACATTAGCCAGACTGGTTGCCAAAGGCTTTCGCCTGAGCGAGAGCGAGCAACGCAAAATTTTCTGGGGGTTTTTATTCGCCAGTCCGTGGATTATCGGTTTTTTCATCTTCGTGGTCGGACCAGCCCTCGCCTCGCTATATTATAG
>PGTJ01000101.1 GCA_002794515.1 Phototrophicales bacterium | reverse complement strand
TGGTGGTGAAATCATTGAGCCGATGATGAGTACCCAGTGGTTTGTGCGGATTCAACCATTGGCGCAGAAAGCGCTCGAAGCGGTGCGTACGGGTCAGATTAAAATCGTCCCCGAACATTTCGAGAAGGTGTATTATCACTGGCTAGAGAATATCGAAGATTGGTGTATTAGCCGTCAATTGTGGTGGGGACATCGCATTCCCGCATGGGTGCATCAAGATGGGCGCATTTATGTTGGCAAAAATCCACCAACGGGTAATGGATGGATACCCGAAGAAGATGTGCTAGATACTTGGTTCAGCAGTGGATTGTGGCCCTTTAGCACACTTGGGTGGCCCCAAGATACACCCGATTTAGCACGGTTTTATCCGACCAGCATCATGGAAACGGGTTATGACATCTTGTTCTTCTGGGTGGCGCGGATGATTATGATGGGCTTGTGGTTCACAGGTGAAGCACCATTTCATACTGTGTATCTACATGGCTTGGTGCGTGATAAATATGGGCGCAAAATCAGCAAAACGCTCGGTAATGTGATAGACCCGCTCGAATTGGTGGAAAAGTTTGGCACAGATCCGTTGCGTTTTGCGCTTGTGACCAGTGGCACAGCAGGGAATGATGTGAATCTTGACCTTGAGTGGGTAGAGTATGGGCGTAATTTCTTGAATAAAGTGTGGCAAATGACCAATTTTGTCACCAGTAATCTGGATGGTGATTTGCCCAAAGGTGTGCCAGCGCCATCTGAACTCGATTTACCCTCACGTTGGGTGATGAGTCGTCTGAATCGGTTGATTAAAACTGTGCAATATCTGTTCGATACCTATCAATATGGCGAAGCAGGGCGACAAATTCGCACATTTTTATGGGATGAAGTGGCACCGTGGTATTTAGAAATTAGCAAGCATCCATTGTATAATGGCACAGATGCCGAAAAAATCACCGCCAGACGTGTGTTGGTGCATGTGATGGACATAAGTTTGCGCTTGCTCCATCCGTTTATGCCATTCGCCACCGAAGAAATGTGGAGCTACTTGCCTCATGATGGCGAGGCGCTCATCATCGCCAAATGGGCAGAAGCCGATGAACAGTATATTGATGATGAAGCCGAATTGCAAATGAATGTCTTGATGGATATGGTGCGTCAAATTCGAGATATTCGTAACAATCAATATGATATTCCGCCGAGCAAAAAATTATCGGCAATCGTGGCACCCGGTAAACATCGGGATAATATCAAGCAATATGCCTATGTGTTTGCGCGGTTATGTAATATCGACCACATCACGTTGTTGGATGATGATGCCCCTGCACCAGAAGAGGTGGCTTCGGGCGTGGTCAGTGATGTGACAGTGTATTTGCCCCTCAAGGGCATGATCGATGTGGATGCCGAAATTGAACGCCTGAACAAAGAGCGCGAAAAATTAGAGGCACAAATTGCCAAAACACAAGGTATGTTGAACAACGAAGGATTTGTGAGCCGTGCCAAGCCCGAAGTGGTGGAACGCGAGCGTGTTCATTTGGCAGAATTACAAGCCAGCTTATCGCAGATTACGGAACAATTGAGCCGTCTGAAGGGCTGAGATGAGATGGGGTGAAGGCAAAAACCTTCACCCCGTTGAGTTACTGGCTTGATTTTTGAAGATGACACGCCCTGCTTCTTGAGCGGCTTTTCGTACTTCGACATCGCTATCATTGGTAAAAACATCGCGCAGGGCATCTAATGCGCCAATATCATTCAATAAAACCAATTCTTGAATAGATTGCAGGCGTACTTCTACTCGTTTGTCTTTCAAACGACCAATATGGTATTCCAGTAGTTTTTGGTTTACCCCCACAATATACTCCTTTAGATGAAATAGGTATGCCAACAATTTGACAATTATATTATAACCAAAAGCGAGCATAATAGAATGAAGAATAGGTCAAAATTCCTATTTTCGTAAAGATACTGATAAAACAAATTATGCGTTTATCAAGAGAGCATGTTATAATCTACGCAAAGTGGTTGTTATTATCATACCAGAGGAATCCACATTGGTTAAACATGCCGTTATTCTCGCTGTTGGGTCTTTATCGCATCGTAGCCAACTGACTTATAATCGCGCTCATGCTATGCTCCCCGCATTGGGCAAGCCATTGGTTATTCGCATTATGGATAGATTATATCGTGTTGGTATTCGTCATTATACGGTTGTTGTCGGCGAAAATGAGGGCGCTGTTGTCAATTATCTCAATACCCAATGGATGCCCGATGTCACAGTGAATTACACCCTCAAATTCCCCAATGATAGCTTTGTTAAGACGATTAAGACCATAGCCCAAAAGATAAATGAACCCTTCATTGTGTGTAGTTATAATAGTTTTACACATACCCATTTTCCAGACGCGTTGTTAAATCATTATGAAAAAAATACGGATGTGCTATTGTTTAGTGGCGCATCTAGTACTTTATCACAAGCACCGCAACAAGTCTTTGCCATCACCGAGTCGGACATCGTTAAAGAGATTGTCACCGCCTCTACACCAGAACGGCGTGCGTTGACTTTAATCGATTTTTTTGTGTGTGGTGCGCCTATTTTGGATTATATCCTCAAACTAAACGATAAAGTAACCTATCAAGAATCGCATCGCCAATTTATGGATATTGCCCGTCGATATATCGAAAGTGGTGGTAAAGGCATGATGGTACGGGCGAATTGGGTGTTACAAGTCGAAGCAGATCATGATTTGCTCACCTTGAACAGACACCTTTTGGATGAAGGGCAAGATGCTCATATCCTGAGCGAGTTGCCTTACACAGTGAAAATTATTCCCCCTGTGCGGATAGACCCACAAGTCAATGTGGGGCAGGGGGCAAAAATCGGACCACATGTTTATTTGGAGCGTGGGGCAAGTGTTGGGCATGATGTGATTCTCAAAGATTGTATTGTCCTCAATAAAGCCAATGTACCCTCACAAAAATCGTTGACCAGCACAATTTTGACCACACGCGGTCCATTACCGACTTAATCGATCCCTTCATTCACATTCACAAAGGGGTTATAATAGAATGTTTGTGAAGGGATGCGAGAGGTGATAATTTGCCAGAAACACAAAAAACATGCCCCATTTGTAAAACGCTAAACCCGATTCATGCGTCTTTTTGTATGACATGTGGATCGGCATTAGGGGCAAACACCAAAGACAATCTGTCACGAATGGCACAGACCGATTATGAATATCAATATGGCGAAACTGACCTCATGGAGCGCTCTATACATATCGTTGGTCGGCGCTACATGTTCGGTGGTGCTGTGTTTTTGGTGGTGTTGATGTTCATTGGGTTAGCGATTATTTTTGCCCCTAGTTTGTGGCGTAATGCCCAACAAGCCTTAACTGCATTGACGATTGGTCAAAGCCCAACACCTAGCATGACCTTTGTGCGACCAACGGTGACAATCGGTCCACCAACACGGACACCAACGCCAACTGTTTTGCCAACCGAAACCCCAACCCCAACCCCAACTCGTGAACCATGTCGTCAGACGGTGCGTTCTGGAGATGTGTTGTGGGATGTTGTTGTTCGATGTGGACACTTTAGTGATGCGGTATTCGCACAAGTCATCGAAATCAATAATCTACGCGATGCAGGCACAATTTTTGCGGGTCAGGTCTTAGAGATTCCGTGGCCCACACCAACCGTAGACCCGAATATCCCGACATTTACGCCGAATCCAGAAGCGCAGTCCGAAGTGCAAAACATTGCTTTTGATAATTTGTTTTTTCCAACAGCCACTTTGCAACCGGGCATCATGCAACATCGTGTCGCTGCAGGTGAAAATATCATCACTATCGCCTTACAATATAAGGCAACGGTCGAAATTTTATCGCAACTGAACCCAGAAGTGACATTCTCTCAATGCGATTTTGGTTTGGCATTGGGTGGTGAACGGTGTAATGTCATCGTATATGAGGGGCAATTGTTGCGTGTGCCAGCGCCAACACCAACCCCCACGCTATCTCCAACACCATCAGGCAGTGAAACCCCAACACCAACGCCAACGCCGACTTTTAATGCGCCTGTCCCACAAAGCCCTAGTAATCGGGCATTTTTTAGGCAAAATGAACTGGTGACATTGCGTTGGAGTCCGACAGGAACGCTCGGAGCAGATGAAACATATAGGGTAATCGTCAAGAACTTAGATACCCAAATGACCTATACTGCATATACGTTGGATACTGTTTTTATTGTGCCACCCGACTGGCAATCGAAAACAACAACTATCACGCGCCATGAATATGAATGGACAATTAGTGTGGTCAATATAAACGATACAAACCTTGTGACTTATACCACACCAGCACGAATTTTTGTTTGGGAAACGGGCGCATCAAACTAACGGATGAACACCATGATTAAATCAAGATGGATTATCACCCTATTTTTTTTGCTTATCACCCTTATCGTAGGGGCATGTGGCAATAACGATGATTTGACTCCCACAGCACAGGCAATTGTCGAACAACCTTTCAATCCTCTGCCACAGGTCGAACCACCAACAGCAACGCTCACAGCGACATTAACACCAACGATGCAACCATCTGAACAACTGACCATCACGCCGAGTTCAACAGCAACAGAAACCCAATTGCCTAGCGAGACTCCATCACCAACCCCCACAGAAGGTCCTTGGGAATATACTATCCGTGAAGGCGATACCTTGCTTGTTATCATTCAACGTGAGCCGTTTAATTATCGTAATACCGATGTGATTCGTGAAATTGTTCGTATTAACGATAACATTTTTAATGCCGATATTCTGCCACCGCCAGGTCAGGTTATCCTCATCCCGCGCCCGACTATCACGCCAACACCACAAAATAATATTGGTGTGACCACCAACAACACATCGGCAACCATGCCACCCATGCGCCCGAATGTGAATCTTGCGCCTTGGGAGGTGGTTGGACAATATACGATTCGTAGTGGAGACACATTGGTGAGCATTGCCGAGGCGTTCGCCATGTCTTTGGGGCAACTGAGTCAACTCAATGCAGATATTAGCTTTGTGGGTTGTAATTTCGATTTGCCCGGTGGCGGTCCGAATTGTAATCCATTTATTCGTGAGGGGCAGGTGGTGAATGTGCTTGTCCCCACACCAACCACCACACTGACCCCCACACCTTCTGGTTATGAGACACCAACGATGACACCGACTTACAATGCCCCAGCATTGGTATCGCCACCCAATGGCGGGATTGCCGCGGGCTTAGTCACATTACAATGGGTGAGTGTGGGCATATTACGTCCAGAAGAGCAATATCTCGTTCAGGTGGTGGATAATACCAGTGGGGTGACATGGGTGGGTGTTACCAAACAAACATCTTTAAGATTGCCCGAAACGCTTGTGCCGAGCGATGGTCAACCCCATTTAATCACATGGACGGTATCGGTAGCACAAGTTTATTCAGATAACACCTATAATATTGTTGGTGTGACGGGTGAAGCGCGTAGCTTTACATGGCATAGCCGATAAACTGGATGGTGGGCATTTTGTAGTCATGATGCCCGCCATCACTTTATTTGCCGACTAAGACGACAATAGACCGCGCTCCAACCCAAATATGATCTTGTGGCGAGATTAAAATCTCTTCACCTGGTTTACAAATGCCATCTTTAATATTAGGGCTTGTATTGATGAAAACATGCCAATTTTTACCTGCGGGCAATTGGGGAAGCTGGAAAGCATGACTTTCCCAGTGCATGTTAAATGCCATATAAATCATGTCATCGGCGGGATGCTCATACAAAACAGCATGAGCCCCATCGAGCATGATGCCCAGCGTCAATACATAACCTGACCAATCGGGTTGCCATGCGCGTGTGCCATGAAACGAAATATCAGGATAACCACTACCGACAGCATCCCGATGTAAAAAATGATGCGCCCCACGCAAAATAGGATGTTTATGCCGAAATTCAATGCAATATTTACAAAATGTAAAAATATCGGCATTCTTTTTGAGCAAAGACCAATCTAACCAATTGGTTTCGTTATCATGACAATACATATTGTTATTGCCGAATTGTGTGCGCCCCATTTCATCACCCATAAGTAGCATCGGCACACCTTTGCTCATCATCAAGGTTGCGAGCGCATTTTTAATTAGTCTGCGCCGTAAAGCATTGACATGTGGGTCATTGGTTTCGCCTTCTACCCCACAATTCCAGCTATAGTTATCATTTGCCCCATCACGGTTATCTTCGCCATTTTGCTCATTGTGCTTGTCGTTATAGGCATACAAATCATATAGTGTAAAACCATCATGAGCGGTGATAAAATTGATTGATGCCGTTGCGCCACGCCCCGCGTACATATCTGGCGAGCCTTGTATGCGTTCAGCAAATTCCCATACCAAGCCCATATCACCTTTGATAAAACGGCGCACGGTATCTCGATATTTACCATTCCACTCTGCCCAACGACCATAAGCAGGAAAACTGCCGACCTGATACATGCCCCCTGCATCCCATGCTTCGGCGATGAGTTTGCAATTGGCTAAAATTGGGTCATATGCCAACATCTCGAGTAGGGGAGGGTTTGCCAGTGGTCTTCCCAATTGGTCACGCCCCAAAATAGATGCAAGGTCAAAGCGGAAGCCATCTATATGATATTCCGCCGCCCAATAACGGAGCGAATCGACAACCATATTCCGCACCACGGGATTGTTACAATTCATGGTGTTGCCTGTGCCACTAAAATTGAGATAGCGTCCATCGGGATCGAGCATATAGTATGTTTTGTTGTCTATTCCTCGAAATGAGATGACTGGACCCTTTTCGTTGCCTTCTGCAGTATGGTTATAAACCACATCTAAAATAATCTCGATGTTGTTGCGATGCAATTCTTTGACCAGTGTCTTGAACTCATCACAGTGCATCCCCAAAATCCCTGTGGCGGCATATCCTGCTTTGGGTGCGAAAAAGCCGATGGTGCTGTATCCCCAATAATTCATCAGGCGTTCACGGGTGATGGGGTTACGCCGTACATATTCTAATTCATCAAATTCAAAAATCGGGAGTAATTCAATACAATTTATGCCTAATTCTTTGAAATAAGGTATTTTTTCGCGGATTGCGGCATATGTGCCACCATATTTGACATCGGAAGTAGGATGCTTGGTGAAGCCCCTGACGTGCATTTCGTAAATGACTAAATCTTCCATCGGGATGAGTGGTGGACGGTCATCGCCCCAATCATAATCTTCGGGGATAATTTGAGCGCGGTGTTGATAATCAAATTCGGGGTTGGTCACTTCTCCCCAGCGTTCTCGCCCGCCGATCGATTTGGCATAGGGGTCGCTGAGAACCCGTTCTGGATGAAAGCGATGCCCCATATGGGGTGCATTGAGACCATCCATCCGAAAGCCATATTCGATGCGCTCATAATCGAGATCAAAGACGACCATTGTGAATACATGCCCAATGCGGAATTCTGCAGGAAATGGGATTTCGACAAATGGATCTTTCTCACCTTTAAGATATAAAACTAGGGTGCATGATTTGGCATGACGCGAAAAAATTGAGAAATTGACCCCTTGTGGTGTGACAGTCGCGCCAAATGGTAATGGTTGACCAATACGAAGTCGGTAGTCTTGATATGTATGTGTTGGTTGATTGTCTATTCGACTCAGTTGCATGAGCTATCATCCATAGTGGCATAAATAAAGCCAAAAAAGGGTGAATATACCACCCTCCTATATGATAGCACAATTTTGGATTAGGATAGGGCTTTCATCCCCTCGTTACGATCTTTAGCCGTGACGAAAAAGTCGAGGAAGCCTGTCATCGACATGACATCTTGCACTTCTTCGCGCAGACCTGTCAGGACGATATTGCCGACTTGACTGCCCAATTGACGCGATAAGAGTAATAAAAAGCGCAGACCAGCACTTGACATGTATTTCACATTGCTCATATCCAGCAATACTTTTGTATTGGGTGGGGTTGCCGCCAACACTTGATCTTGAATTTTGGCGGTTGAGTTGGCATTCAAGTCGCCATTCAATTCGATGATGGTAACGTTTCCATTTTTTTCGATGTTAATATCCATATTATTAAGCAAAGCCACCGTTCTAATATATGAAATTGTATCTATCATTTAT
>PGTJ01000090.1 GCA_002794515.1 Phototrophicales bacterium | reverse complement strand
TTCAAAGACGAGCGGCAAGGTCCCACTGGTAGTTTCAAAGACCGCCAAGCCACCGTAGCCATTTCGGCATTAGTCGAGATGGGCATCGATGAGGTGGTGGTCGCCAGCACGGGCAATGTCGCCATCGCCTATGCCGCTTATGGAGCGCGTGCAGGGATTAAGGTTTGGGCGTTTTTTCCACGCTTGACTCCCAATGACAAAATGCGCGAAGCCGCTTTGTATGGCGCAGAGGTCATCAAGACCACAGGCAATTATGACCAGACCAAAATTTTGGCGGCACAATTTGCCCGCGCCAAAGGTGTCTTTTTAGATAAAGGCATTAAAAGTGTGGCGGCAATCGAAGCCATGAAAACCATGTCGTATGAGATTGCCGAACAACTGGGTCGGTATTTAGGTCATGGCAATCGATGGTATGTGCCAGACTGGTTTTTGCAAGGTGTGAGCGGTGGCATGGGACCTATTGGGGTGGGGAAGGGTTTCCGCGAGATGTATGATGCGGGTCTCATCGATAAGATGCCTGCCTTCGGCATCATCCAGTCGACAGGGTGCGCCCCGATGGTCGAGGCGTTTAATCGGGGTCAGCGCGTGGCGACTCCTGTCGAAAAATCGAAGACCATCATCGCTACACTTGCCACAGGTGATCCCGGTCGTGCTTATGAATTGATATATGATTATGTCCAAGATTATGGTGGGCATTTTATCTCGGCAACCGATGAAGAGGCATTCCAAGCCATTCGCCTTCTGGCACAAACCGATGGCATCTCGGTCGAGCCTGCTACAGGTGTCACCTTTGCAGGGTTATTCAAATTGGTGCAACAGGGCATCATCAAGCCCGATGATGTGGTGGTGGTTAATGTCTCTGGTCATACATTGCCCGTCGAAAAAACCATTTTGGGCGAGCATTGGCAGAAGTTGGTGGATCTATCGGATACACAAGAGACAGTCGCCCTCCCGCCAGAAGAAAGCCTTGTCGAGGCGATAGACACAGTAGATAAGCAGAATAAGCAAATTGTCGTCATCGAAGATAACGAAGCCGCCGCCCGCCTGATGAGCCGTATCCTCGAAAGTCGAGATGATTGCGAAGTTCATTTGGCGCATAATGGCAAAGCGGGCTTAGATTTAATCCGTATGATTTCTCCTGATATGGTCATCACCGATTTGATGATGCCAGGGGTCGATGGTTTTCAGGTGATTGAACAGATGAAAGCCGATTCGGCATTGGCGCATATCCCCATCATTGTCGTCACTGCCAAAGAACTCACCGTCAAAGAAAAAGCGCAAATTGATGGTAAAATAGATATGTTGCTCCAAAAAGGTTCGTTCTTAGATGACTCGTTTGTCGAAAATTTAATCGAGAAATTGCGCTAAGGAAGCACATTTATGACCCAACCACCCAAAATACTATATATTGAGGATGATCCCGCTAGTGGCAAATTAATTGAGCGGATGCTGACCCATGCTGGGTATCGTGTGTTACTCGCCAATCGCGGATTGTTGGGGATTGATATTGCTCGTAGTGAATTTCCTGATCTCATCTTGACCGACATCAATCTGCCCGATATGAGTGGTTATGAAGTCGCCACCGCCTTACGTGCTGAAGAGCGGTTTGCGGGTGTGCCAATTGTGGCACTGACGGCGTTGGGTCCTGGCGCACAAGATATGGCAATGGCGGCGGGCATCACGGGCTTTTTATCTAAACCGGTGGATATTGAGCAACTCATCACCCAAATTCAGTATTATTTACAAGGTGGGCAAGATACCATCGACTCTGAGCGGTTGTTTTCGGCACAAGTCAAATATACCCGCGAGGTGGTATCTCGCCTCGAAGGACGTATTCGCGCCCTCGAAGAAGCCAATGATGCCCTCAAAAAATTGGATAACATGAAAGAGACCTTCATTCAGGTCACGGCGCATGAACTCCGTACACCGCTCACCCTGATTTATGGTTATAGTCGGTTATTAGAAGATCATCCAACCGTCAATAAAATGGCAGAATATGACCAAAGTGTCAAGATGTTGGTCGAAAGCCTATCGGATTCGATTGCGCGAATGCAACGGGTTATCGAAGAAATCCTCATCATTAGCCGTATCATGACCAAACAAATCGATTTGGCGCTCTCGCCGACCAACCTCAGCCAATTGGTAGCACGGGTTCTCGAGTCGTATGAAGAGGCATTTGAACAACGCAAATTGACGGTGCATTTCGACCCCGCCCAATGGCCCCGTCAAACACAACTCGACAGCGAACTCATCCGTATTGTCATGAGCAACCTCATCAGTAATGCCATTAAATATACACCCGATGGCGGGCAAATTTACCTCCGCGCCCAAACCACCAGCGACCAAGTGATGTTTTCGGTGCGCGATACGGGCATCGGCATCGATGTGGAAAATCAAAAACGCATCTTCGAGCAATTCGGCTCGCTCGGTGATGTCAAATTGCATAGCACCAGCAAGACCGCCTTCGGTGGGGGAGGCTTAGGATTGGGATTGCCCGTATGCAAAGGCATTGTCGAGGCACATGGGGGCAAGATTTGGGTCGAAAGTCAGGGACGTGACCCCGAAACCTGTCCGGGTAGCCAATTCATCGTCACCTTACCGTTGGTGGTGCAACGCCCCCGCCCGATGTTGACCCGTCTGAGCAAATAAATGTTCCCGCCACCACGTCAGACTATCACCGCCAAAGATGTATTGACCGTCTTTGCCGCGCCCGTTTTTTTGGGATTTGCCCCACTTTTTGGCAAGTTAGCCATCCGCACAGGCATAGACCCATTCACTGTTGCCGCCGTGCGGACGGCTATCGCCGTGGCGATTATGTGGACGATTTATGTCATCTTTTTTCGGCGTTATATCTATATCTACCCCGCAGGATTGCTGGGATGTGTGGTCATCGGCACGATTAACGGCATTGGCTCACTTTTTTATTATGGTGGATTAGGCTTGCTCGATGCCTCATTGGCGCAATTGCTCAATGGCATGTATCTGGTGTTTGCTGTCCTCATCTCACGTTTTGGTGGAGAACGCATTAATCGGCGCACACTGGTTCGTGTGGGATTAGCCCTCATCGGCATATTGCTCATCACGGGATTCGGCTCGAAGCCGATTAATTGGCTGGGTGTGGGCTTTATGCTCGCCAATGCCTTGATGTTCGCGGGGACGGTCGTCCTCAGCCAGTATGTGTTATACGAAATGCCCGCACCAACTGTGACATTATACATTTTGACCACGATGGGTGTGGTGGTGATGATGGTCTGGTTAGCCGTTGGCGACCCCATCCCTGCGCCTATCCTCGAACAAGCTATTCCACCAATTATCGCGCTGGGAATTACCACGGCGACAGCACGATTATTCTTGTTCGCAGGGGTGAAAATATTGGGCGGGATGCAAACCGCCGTCCTCGCCATCACCGAAATCGGTGTGGCGATTGTGTTGGCGATGATCTTTTTGGGTGATCGTTTCACCTCTATTCAGACAGTGGGTGTGATTATCCTCTTTTCGGGCATATTGCTTATCCGTGCCAAAGATTTGCGCCCACATGGGTTTAACCCCAATGCGTTGGTGGTGGCAAATATGTCGAGTGTGCAATTTCAGCGCATCGCCTTTCATCGTGCTTTCGGCACAAAAGAGACCGACAATGAAGTGGGCATTATGGCGCAAATCACCACCCAAGAATTGGTGGCGATTCAGCGTATGATGGGCGCGGAGAGTGGTGGCATAGACCCGTTCCCCATTCGCAAAGGCAATCAACTGAATGCCAGCATATCCCCCAGCGAAGAAGAAATCCAAGCAGAATATCGGCGTATATTAGAGGCACAAGAGATGATTATCCCGCCCGAATTGCAATGGGATGATAGCGAAGAAATCACACCGAGCGATGAGGAATAATTGGGATATTCTTAATCTGCCCGTCCGATATGCCCCCATGCTATAATATATCGTGATGCACAACAGCGTGACTATATTTTTTAGGAGATAAATTTTTCGTGGCACAAATCATCCAAATTCAAGATATTGCCCAATATGAGGGGCAAGAAGTGACCCTGCGCGGTTGGGTGTATGACCGCACAGGCAAAGGAAAACTCGAATTCATCAAATTACGTGATGGTTCTGGAATCGCCCAATGTGTGGTGTTCAAGAATGACGTGTCTGAAGACAATTTTGAACTGGCACGTAAACTTACACAAGAATCATCGGTCGTCATCACGGGTGTTGTCCGCAAAGACGATCGCGCACCCGGTTATCCGGGCGGGTATGAAGTCGGTGTGAAATCGGTGTCGCTCATCCAAATGGCACACGATTATCCGATTACCCCAAAAGAACATGGTGTCGAATTTTTGATGGATAACCGTCATCTATGGTTGCGCTCATCACGTCAATGGGCGATTTTACGTATCCGCGCCACCATCATCCGTTCCATGCGAAATTGGTTGGATGATCATGGTTATCTGTTGGTCGATACACCGATCATCACACCATCGGCAGGTGAAGATACCACCTCACTATTCGAGATCGATTATCATGGCGAACCTGCATATTTGGCGCAAACAGGACAACTCTATAACGAAGCCAATATGATGGCGTTCGGAAAAGTATATTGCTTTGGTCCGACCTTCCGCGCCGAAAAATCGAAAACACGTCGTCACCTCGCCGAATTTTGGATGCTCGAACCCGAAATTGCCTTTTGTTCCCTCGAAGAATTGATGGCTATTGAAGAGCAGATGGTGATTTACACCGTCTCACAAGTGTTAGATAAGCATCGTGGTGAACTCGCCATTTTAGAACGTGACTTAACTGCGCTAGAAAAAGTCAAAGCGCCATTTGCACGGATTAGTTATGATGAGGCGATACAACGCTTGCAAGCTCTACAAGCCGCGTTGCCCGATGATGACGAACAAAAAGAATTGCTCAAAATCTCATGGGGCGAAGATTTTGGCAGTCCACATGAGACGGCGCTCACGCAGATGTTCGAGACACCGGTGTTTGTTTATCACTATCCCACCGCCGTCAAAGCCTTCTATATGCAACCAGTTGAGGGTCGTCCAGAGGTGTGTCGGAGTGTGGATTTGCTCGCGCCCGAAGGCTATGGCGAGATTATCGGCGGGAGTGAGCGGATTTATGACCACGATTTATTGGCGCAACGCATCGCCGACCACAAATTACCGCCCGAAAATTACACATGGTATATGGATTTACGCAAATTTGGCTCTGTGCCTCATGCGGGTTTTGGCTTGGGGATAGAGCGCACCGTTGCATGGTTGTGTGGCTTGCCCCATATCCGCGAGACGATTCCTTATGCGCGGATGTTGAATCGCAAAACCCCCTAAAGGATATTTTATGTTACGCAAGAAACGCTTTTGGCTCGGTATTGGTGTGAGCATCGCCGTCAGCGGCTTTTTGCTCTATTTGGTCATGCGCGATATTCATTGGGAAGAGACGCTCAATGCGGTGCGTAGCCTGCGCTTTGAGTATGTCCTCATCGCCTTTGGCATGATTACGCTCGGATTAGGGGCGCGTGGATTGCGCTGGCATTACATCCATCTGGGGCAATTGCCCCTCAAGCGTAGTCTCAATCTGACCAGTGTGGCGTTTTTTGTGAATAACCTGTTGCCATTTCGGGCGGGCGATTTGGTGCGTGTCGAAGCCGCGGCACATGGCAAACCACGCCTGCCACGTTCCACAGGCTTGAGCCTAGTGGTCGTGGAGCGCCTGCTCGACTTTTTGGCGCTGGTGGTGCTGATTGCCTTGGCGCTATCGGGTTTGCCGACCATCCCGCCCGAAATACAATCGGTCATGGGGCTTATCACCATCGGTTCTATCCTCGCCAGCATTGGCTTAATTTTGATGGTGACGGTGTTTCAAAACATCACGCGCAATATCGTGATATGGCTAACAGATCGCATCGGCATCCTGAAAAGATTGAACACCGTGCGGATTTTAGATAATGTGTTGATGGGTTTCGCCATGATACGTCGCCCGAAATTTTTTTTGTGGGTGATGTTCTGGAATGTCATAGCATGGTTGACGCTGGTCATCGCCTATTATTTTTTGCTGATGGCATTGTTCCCCAATCCGACATGGGCGCAGGCGGTGTTATTCGTAGTGGCGGCGGCATTAGCCATTATCATCCCCACCACCATCGCCAGTATGGGGGCGATAGAAGGCAGTGCCATCCTCGCCTTGACCAGTCAGGGGTATACCAACGAGGCGGCGTTGGCGCTTGGATTGACCTTACATCTCATCACCTTGCTCAGTTATACCGCGCCAGGCTTATATGGCATTTGGGCAGAGACCTTGACCGTCAGTGGTATTTTGGAACAGGTCGCCGATGGTCATGTAGATGTATTGCAAGAAGAACCTATTTAGGTTCAGCGTTCTACGCGCCCAATTACAGCAAATTCTGCGCCATTATCGGTCGGTTGAATGGTGATGGCATCTGTCAGCAGGTAGATTTTTACGCCAACGGTATATGTCCCAGGTGCCAATTGGCTGATGCCATCAGCTAATTTTAGCCGATGGGGGTCATATATAATTTCGTCTTCTGCCCAAGTGTTGGTTGGGCGTTCCCCTAAAAATGGATAACCATCATCCTGCGCCACCAAACGCCCGTTTTCGTCTAATAAAATAGCCGATATGGTGTAATTTTGTGATAGCACCTCATCGGTTGACCACCAAATTTCGACCATCATGCCATCATCGGATATGCGCGTTTGTCGGATAGCCATGCCATTCACATAGCGTACAATAATCTCATCCGATAGGCGGTCAAAACGGTATAAATCCAACCAGCTATTTTCCACCCATGACCAACTGGTCTTGGCGGTTTGGATGTATCCTGTATCGCGCAATGCCTCGAAACTGCTCATATCGCTCGACCAGTGCATGAGCCATACGCCATTGTGGGCGTTCAGCAAATCGCGCAAGCCATGATAATATGTATCGCCTTGTTCAATTTGCCACTGGCGCAGTGAGCGACGTTCTAAATGTGGCAAATAGCGCTCATAGTAATAAACCATTTGCCAATCACCAGACGGAGTGACATGGGCTAATAACAGGTCATCATCTGTGGCGAATTCAGCCACAAATTGTCCAATATCCCGAAAGGGTGGGCGGGGATTCGCCGTATCATCAGTGGCAATGCCATATATCACCAATACTGCCACGATGAACAATAACGATTTTCCGCGTAAATGCCCCAATCCATAGGCAATCAATAAGGCAATGGCGGGTGTGATTTGCGTCAGGCGGTAATCCATCAATATGGGGGTATAAAAATTGAGGATATACGCCCCGCCTACGGGGATAATCACCCACATCAGCAAAAACACGGGACGGTTGATTTTATTTCCCGATGCGAATACCATGCCGAAATGAGGGCGCGTGGATAATGTGATCCCGATTGGCAATAATCCCAACAATGCCAAGCCGATGGTCAATGCCCATTGTTGGGTGAACCAATTCACACGCCAATTCCATAACGACTCGAGTGTTGATGGCACATTAAAACCTGTCCCCACATTTGCCGTCTGATTAATCACCACTGCTAAGCCCCATGGGATGAAACTCGCGCCGATGAGGATGCACCCCAAAATTGCCCATAAGCGGATTTTTTTGCGTAAAAATAATAGGGCGCTCAATCCCTGAACGGCTATCAACGCCAAACCGACATATTGTGTATACAGCAATAATACCGATGATGCTATCCACCCCATACAAGCCATGATGACCCGCCGTGACCATCGGTCGTCTTGTGCGAATATCCGCACAAAGCGTAAAAATCCCCATGCGCTACAAATCGCCCATAACACATGCCATGTATACATGCGGACAGTTTGCGCCATCGCCGTCTCCATATCGGCGAGACCCAACATCAATGATGCCAGTAGGGGAATAGGGGTTTGGATATGTGGGTTTCGGAGGCGTTCTAATTCACGGGCGACATGATACACCGCCACAATGCTCAATAGGCTGGGTATCACTGAAAAATAACGCAGTGCGAATTCGCTAATATCGGTGAAAGATGCCCATAGGCGCAACGCGAAAAAATAAAATGGCGGATGCACATCGCGGAGCAATACACCCCATATATCCGCATGGCGAATCGCCCAATACGAAAATCCCTCATCGACCCATAGGCTTTCCATATCAATATGATGGATACGAGCGATGAATGTGAGCAATAGAATGCCGATGAATAGGGGTAGTTGATACCGTTGATAAACTGGAATGGATTGTTCTCTCGTCATAAGCCACATTGTACTGGATAAAGTAGGTGATTGC
The DNA here is from genome assembly GCA_002794515.1 of Phototrophicales bacterium. GTDB lineage: Bacteria > Chloroflexota > Anaerolineae > Aggregatilineales > Phototrophicaceae. Next base: position 185 of record PGTJ01000090.1, on the reverse strand, counting down.
CATGTGCGCTTGCCTGATGTTATCTCATTCAATTGAGTGATGACGAAAGAATCACATCATCGCCCCTGATACACACCACTGCCCTGTGGGGCGGTGTTCTGGCGGATGGTCACGCCGTCCAGTTGCATATCGCCGAGGTTATAAATGCCACCGCCAAATTCACTCGCCGTGTTGTTCTGGATGAC
>PGTJ01000176.1 GCA_002794515.1 Phototrophicales bacterium | reverse complement strand
GGTTAATCTTATGATAGAAGTTGTAATTGATAGCATCCGTGTTAGTTTAATGTCTCAACATCGACTTGTCACGCTCAAAGATATGAGCAGTGACCGCCTGTTGCCCATTTGGATTGGTCCGTTCGAAGCAGAAGCCATCACTGTCGAATTGCAACCCGATAACCCTCCTGCACGCCCCATGACCCACGACTTGCTCAAGTCGGTCATCCGTGAATTGGGTGGGCGTGTGGTGCATGTGTATATCAACGACATCAAAAATGATGTGTTCTATGCCCGTATTGTCGTCGAGATTAATGACAAACAAATCGACATCGACTCGCGCACCAGCGATGCAATCGCCCTCGCTGTTCGCGCCAAAGTGCCGATTTTCGTCAACGAGTCGGTGTTGGCACGCGGTGGAATCAGACCCGATGAAGATGTCGAACACGAAGTAACCGATAAAGAACCATCGGGCATCACTGTTACCGAAGATGAAACACTTGGCGAAGAAAAGCTGAGCGCATTCGCCGATTTTCTGAATAGTCTGGATATTGATTTGGGTGACGATGACGACCAATAATCATCTGGTGATCGGATGAATATTAACACAGCCGAATTTCCCTTTAGCCAAGAAGCCGAAGAAGCGGTCATTGGGTCTGTTTTATTGGATGAGAGTGTCTTTCCGACACTCGCCCAATTTTTAGATACCGATGACTTTTTTATGCCCCGTCATCAATATATCTGGGAGGCGTGCAAACGGCTCGCAGAACGGCGCGAATTGATTGACATCATCACCGTATCCGATGAACTCAAGGCGCTCGGACGCTATGGCGATTCGGGTGGCGATGCCTATCTGGCGCATTTGTTAGCCAATATCCCTAGCTCGCAAAATGTGAGCGGTTATGGGCGCATTGTCGAAAAGAACGCCCTGCGCCGAAAGTTGCTCAGAGCGTCTGAGGAAATTAAAGCCTTGGCAATGAATAGCGAGATGGATATTGAACAGGTGGTACAATCGGCAGAAGAAAAAGTATTCAGCGTCACCGAAGGTCAGGTGAAGCGCGAATTCGTCTCGATGAATCATGCCGTCAATGATTATTTCGATCGCATAGAGTTCCTCATCCAAAATCCGCAAATCTCGCTGGGTGTGCCATCGGGCTTTGCCGATTTAGATGAGCTACTGGGGGGATTTCAAAAATCAGATTTGATCATCTTCGCAGGTCGTCCGGGCATGGGCAAAACATCATTCATGCTCTCGACTGCCATGAACGCCGCCCGGCTGGGCAAGCGCATCGCCATTTTTTCGATGGAGATGGGGACAGAACAAATTATCCAACGCATTTTTGCGATGGAAACACGCATCAATTCGCAAAAATTACGCCTCGCCAAACTGGATCCCAAAGAATATGTCACCTTTGTCAAGGTGGCGGGACAGTTGAATAATTATAATATGTTTATTGATGACACCCCTGCCCTCACGCCGAGCCAGATGCGGACGAAAGCACGTCGCTTGCAACATGAACACGGCATCGATTTGATTATCGTAGACTACATCCAGCTCATGAGTGCAGGGCAAAATTATGGCAATAATCGTGTACAAGAGGTGAGTTATATCAGTCGGTCGATGAAAGAGTTGGCGCGTGAGCTGAATGTGCCGATTATCTCGGCGGCGCAACTGTCGCGGGCGGTGGAACAGCGTCAAGATAAACGCCCCCTATTGAGCGACTTGCGCGAATCGGGTAGCATCGAACAAGATGCCGATGTGGTCATGTTTTTGTATCGGGATGTGATTTATAATGAGGCGACCGAATTCCCAAACCAAGCCGATATTATCATCTCCAAACACCGCAACGGACCCACAGGCACCATATCGTTGTATTTCGATGAAACCATCACCCGTTTTATGGATGTCACCACCCGCCCGGTTAATTTAGGGATGTAATCATCATCATGACAAAATTCTCTGGCTTCCCCAATGGGGATTATTCGATCTTACACATCCCGCCGATGTTCTTTGGCGAATTGTTGCCCCAAATCGATGACCTCGCCGAATTAAAAGTGATTTTATTCTGTCTATGGGCATTACCCCAAAAAACAGAAAAACCCGCCTATCTGACATGGGATGAATTCGCCAGCCACCCGCCATTATTAGACGGGTTATGTATCCTCATGCCACACCTCTCGCCCACTGAGGCACTGCAAACAGCATTGGATAAGACGGTGATGCGTGGTGTATTGCTCAAAATCACCATCAGCCTACCCCAACAAACGCAGACCCTATATTTTTTGAACACCGAAAAAGGACGTGAAGCGGTGCGCCGTATCCAACAAGGCGAATGGCAACCCATAGGCGAGCGCATCCAATTTTTGCCAGAAAAGCCGAATATTTATAAACTATATCTGGAAAATGTGGGGGCAATCACCCCCATAATTGCCGATGAACTCAAAGATGCCGAGCGCGATTTTGACCCCGCATGGATTGAAGAGGCAATCTCCATCGCCGTCAAGATGAATAAGCGCAATATCAAGTATATTCGAGGCATCTTAGAACGCTGGCGTAGAGAAGGTAAACACGATGGCAAAACAAAAGCACACGAAGAAGATTCAAGACGTTATCTCTACGATGAATTTGGAAACCCCCTCAAATAATGTCGATGAAGATGCCCCACCGACTGTTTGTTCGTTATGTGGCAAAGACCCGATTTGTGGGGGCATGGGCATGATCAAATTTAATGTGCCTGTCGGCGACCCGCGCTTTGGTAAGGTGTTTCGCTGTCCGAATAATCCACCTCATGAAGATTTGCAACTGCAAAACCGCCTGCGCGATTTGGGCAATCTATCGGCATTTGTCGATAAGCGCTTCGACAATTTCGAGGTTCACAATTTGGGCTATACCCCAGAAGAAGAAGACTCGCTGGCGGTGGTCTTTCATAAAGCGTGGGATTTCGCCAATGCGCCGCGGGGGTGGCTGGTCTTGGAGGGCAAATATGGCAGTGGCAAAACGCACCTCGCCGCGGCAATCGCCAATATGCGACTCGGACAAGGGGAACAGGTGGTTTTCGTCACCGTGCCAGATCTGCTCGATTATCTGCGCTCGGCATATGCTCCCAATGCCGAAGAAACCTACGACTCGATGTTCGATAAGGTGAAAAATGCCTATTTGTTGATCTTAGATGATTTAGGCGCAGAAAACCCCAGTGGATGGGCGCAGGAGAAATTATTCCAACTGATTAATCATCGTTATATCCATCGGATGCCCACCGTCATCACCACCAATGTGGAATTAGACCGCCTCGATGGGCGCATTCGCAGTCGCATGGTCGACCCCGAATTATCTAGCTATCAAAAATTGAATGTCCCCGATTATCGGCGCGTATTAGAAAACAAGAGCCGTGTCGAGATCCAGACCGATTTAAGCCGATACCAGCATATGCGCTTCGATAGTTTTGAATTGGATCAATCATCAGACGAACATGTACGCTATCAACGCGAGGCGTTCTATACCGCCCAAGAATTCGCCCGCAATCCCAACGGTTGGTTGTGCCTGATGGGCAAACATGGCACAGGCAAAACACATCTGGCGGTGGCGATCGCCCATGTCTGCCGTGAGAGTGGTGTGGATGTCACCTTCATCACCTCCCCCGATTTGCTCGATTACCTGCGCGAAACCTTCCATCCCAATTCAGCAACACGCTTCGGAGAACGCTTCGATACCATCAAAAACACCCAAGTGCTGATCTTAGATGACCTGAATATGACCAATGCCTCTGGATGGGCAAAAGAGAAGTTGTTCCAAATTTTAGATTATCGTTATATCAGCCAATTGCCCACCGTCATCACCAGCGCGCTGAGCATTCAACAACAAGATGAGCGCTTGCGTACGCGCCTGATGGATGATCGGTTATGTCGAATCGAAATTCTAGCAGGCGAAGCCTATAGCACACGTCGCCGTCGTACGAAATGATGTCACACATGACCACAACAGCCTTACGTGTCGTCCCATATACCCGCGACTACCGCGCCACCTTTAATGATATGATGTTCTTCAGCAGTTATATGCACCTGCATTTAGATTGGTCGCATGTCGATACATGGCTTCATAGCGATGATGCCATTGCTTATGTCGCCTTGTATCATGACCGTGCGATCGGCTTTTTGGGGGCATCTCGCCCAATTATGGGCAAAACATGGATACGTGTAGCGGTGTTCAAAGATGAAACAGCCATCATGCCCGCATTATACAGCTTATGGGATGCTATTCAACAAACACTTATCTTGCTTCAGGCGACCGACATCTATTGGATGATCTTCGATGATTGGCTCTATAACCCGCTATCGCGCTTAGGATTATCTTCGGTCGATGAGGTCATCACCTTTGTGCGATATAATTCGCCTATGCTCATCAGCACCACACCCTATACCATCCGTAGTGCCAATATGAATGATGTGGATGTGTTATTCGAGATTGATAAACAAGCCTTCGCCCCCATGTGGCAAATGACCCATGACGATATGCGTTATGCCCGTCGCGTCGCATCGGTATGTACGATGGCGCTACACGGCGATGAAATTGTCGGATTTCAACTGAGTACCATGCACCATCACAACGGACATTTGGCGCGGTTGGCGGTGTTGCCCAAAATGCAAGGCAAAGGGGTGGGGAGCGCCTTAGTCAGCGACCTTGTGCGCTATTTTAACCGCCGTCATCTGGATTATGTCAGTGTGAATACACAACTGAGCAACACCGCATCACAACATGTCTATACCAAACTGGGATTTGTACGCAATGGCTACGATATGCCAATATGGGGCATTCCCCTTACAAAATCGTAACTTATCTATCAGCTTTGTAAGCAATCTCAATACAAAATTTCGCCATTCGATATTAAACTAGGGATAAACACTGAGAGATAATACCAGATGACCATTATTTATCATGCAACCGATGGCGATGCCCGCCATATCCATACTAAGACTATCGCCATCATTGGTTATGATGCCGTTGGTCAATATTTATGTGAACAATTACGTCATCACCCTGTGCGGCTGTTGGTCTCAGGCACTCCCGAAGAGCAAACCCGCGCCCAGATGAATGGCTTGTTGATTGAAACACCCGCCATTGCCGTGCAACAAGCCGATATTATCTTTTTATCCGTTGCCGATGAAGCAATTAGCGAAGCCTACATGAACTGGGTGGCACGCGACTTACGCAAAGACCAATTGCTCATCTTTAAGAGCGCCTATGCCATCGCCTTCGGGTTTATCGAGCCACCACCGTTCATCGATGTGGGCATGATTGCACCACGCAGGACACCATCATCCGCCCTATCCGTGCGCGATATTCGCTCCTTTATTGGGGTGTGGCAAGATGCCTCGCGCAAAACATGGGAACAAGTTTTAGGATTTGCTAAAGCGGTCATGTTATTGGATGGCGGGGCATTGGATGTCAGTTTTGAACAAGAGGCACAGATGACCCTGTTCATCGAACAAGCCATCATACCCGCCTTTCAGCGCATCATCTTGAGTGCTACCGAGTTATTCATTCGGTTAGGTTATCCGATAGATGGCATCTTGACCGATTTATATCTCTCTGGCAAATTTTCTGATTATATCACCCAAGTCGCCCAATATGGGTTATTGGGGATGTTGAATAAACAATCACAAACAACACAATATGGAATGCTCTCACGACGCGATAAATTCAACGACATCAGACT
>PGTJ01000750.1 GCA_002794515.1 Phototrophicales bacterium | reverse complement strand
GTCATCATATAGCGCGAACCCGGATACCCATGCGAGACAATCACCAATGGATAGGGCGCAGATGTTGTATCGGGTTGGGCATCACGCAATGCACGCCCCATGAAGGTGAATGGTTCAAGATTATTTTGGTCGGCGCGCCCTAGATAATCGGTATAAACGGTCATCTCGACTTCACCATCAGGGATAATCGCGGGATACCATACCTCAACCGTGATTGGGCGGTCATACATGGTTTGGTTGATAACATCTACCTGATTCGGGTTGACCAATCGGAGTGTTTGCACACCCACAGCATAATCACCACGAGCGGCGAGGACAGGTGCATCGGGGAGCAAATCGCCATAGACAAAATCATCGTCCGATTGCGCCCAAATCGCACCTGTGGTCAATAATAAAACAAACAACAAACCAAAAGTTAATTTTTTGAACAATTTATAC
>PGTJ01000174.1 GCA_002794515.1 Phototrophicales bacterium | reverse complement strand
CGGTGTAATAGGTGATAATGCGTGCTAAATATTCGCGCAGGGGGGTGTAGTTCATACCCAACTCGGTTTTGCTCAGCGTGTTATCCAGTTCAGACATCCACAATTCGCTGAATGGCGAACATTCAGGCAAAAAGCCATTGGCTTCTAATAAGTGCCGTTCGACCACTTGGATATGCGGTTCTAAACCCATTAATTCTCCGACCATCATCAAAAAGTCGTGCAGGCTGATGGTCTCATCTTGCGAGATGTTATAGGCTTTGCCTTTGCCTGCGCCTGTGTTAATGAGTGTCATGACGGCATTGACCACATCCCCCGTGTACACATGACGCAGTGGATAATTGGGTGTATCGGGGACGAGGATGGGTCCGCCATCTTTGATGCGGAGCATGTAGTTATAGAGGCGGTTAAAATTATCGCGTTCGCTATTGACCATCGGCATCCGCAAGGCAGTATATGGGAATTGGTTTTGTTGATATGCCCGCGCAAAGACCGCTTCGGCTTTGCGTTTATCGATACCATACAACCATTCTTCGTAATCATAGGTGTTTTCGGTGGGGGCGGGGATTAATTCGCCTTCATAATCTGCTTCTTTGAATGGGCGGGTTAAGCCTTTTCGTACCAGATACACCTGTCCTGTACTCATGAAGATATAATGCCCAACTTTTCCACCTAAGATCTCGACAATATCTTCGGCTTCGCCCTCTTTATACATCACATTGTCGATGACCACATCGAATGTGCGACCACCGAGTGCGCGACGCAATTGTTGGGTATTGGTGCGGTCACATCGTAAACGAGCGATATTATCGGGCAAATCATCGCGGGTGATGCCCCGATTCAAAATGGTCAGATGATGTCCCTCCGCCAAGATGCGCTTCGCCAAAAAATAACCCAAATTGCGTGTACCACCGATAATTAAGATATTCATCACCACAAAACCTTTTTCTTATAAAATCAGCATTTTTATCCATTATAGCCATAACAACCCTATCACGATAGTTAGGGTGTGAACATAAAAATTGTATCAGAGTTTTATGGTATATATGGTCAATTGAGGGATTTGTGCATTATGATAGTTATTGTGAATGTTCATTGAGTAGAGTTTGTTATCTGAGGTAAGCATTATGCCAGAATATACCTATCGTCGAGAAGATGGTACGACCTTCACCATCAAACAAAAATTCACCGATTCTGCCCTAACCACCGATCCCCATACGGGGCAAAAAGTGTGGCGGGTGATTCAGAACGCGGGTGTCATCTTCAAAGGGTCTGGTTTTTATGTGAATGATAGCAAAGGCTCGAAGAGCGCCCTGACCAGCACCTCCACCAGCAACGGCACGACCGATAAATCGGCAACCGCCAATGGTGATGCACCAAAATCAGAGGCGACCAGCACCACACCATCTAGCACACCTGCTAAGTCGACAGAATAAACACGGTGAGGGCGCGAGATGATGCGCCCTCATCTATTTATGACCCCTCAACTCCCCATAATTTTATCGTCCCGTCTTCATGCCCTGTGGCGAATAAACGTCCATCGGGACTGATGGCGCTATCTGCAATGCCCGAATTTGTCTCTAATATGGGCAATAATTGCTCTCCGTCCATATCATACATAAAAACCAGCCCGTCATCGGTGCTGGCGAATAGCACATCCCCCGCCAACGAAAAGGCGAAATCGGTATGCCAGATGCTGGCATCACGGGCGCGAATGGTGTTCATCGGCGAATCGGGCAACGAGGAATCTGATGCAAGGGGAATAGCCCATATGCTGATGGTTTCATCCCCCCCACCCAGAAATAAGCGGTGATACGTCTCATCGGTTATCGGCGAAAAGGCGATGACATCAATGATGCGCTTGTTTTCGTCAAATCGGCGTGGATTTTCTAACTGGTTATCGAATATCCAAACCGCCATATTCGGAAAGCCAGCCGACACGGCAATCGTATCCGATGTCACCGCCAAAGCGGTGATATATAACGATTCGACCGATACAACACGTTCTTCGGTTTGTGTGGTGATATTAGCTAATCTCACCGAGCCATCGCCAACGGTGAACACAATCTGCTCATCTGTGATGAATGCCACCTGATGAATCACGGCGGCGTATCCTGTGAATGATGAGAGTGGGCTGATAAATCCATCATCTGCCACATCATAAATGATGACTTGTCTATCCCACGAAGCCGTAGCAAGTCGCCGTCCGTTGGGACTGATAGCCACCGATTTGATGTACGAATTATGCGGGAATAATTCTTGGATTTGCCCTTGTGTGGCAACATCCCATACGCGCAGGCTGGTATCTTCACCACCTGCAATCAGAAAGCGACTGTCCGATGTGAACACAAGGCTATTGGCAGATTGGGTGAAACCTGTGAATTCCCCAATTTGCGATACATCGGCAATCGTATCAAGTGATAGAACAGGACGCTCTGTTTGGGCGGTGATGGGCATAATCGTGAGCATCCAGATGAAAAAGAGCATCACGAGAGGCTTTAAGCCTCTCGCTAGGCGACTTTTGAAGCCCACTAAAGGGGCTATTTTTGACTGATGAACGGTTAAGAGGGGCGATGCACGTTTGATATTCAATTGATAATCATCCTTCATAAATCAACCGTTTTGGAAAGTGTGTGAGGACTTCTGCGCCGTTTTCAGTGATATAAACATTATCTTCTATCCGCACCCCGCCAAATCCGGGGATATAAATGCCCGGCTCTACGGTGAACACCATGCCCACCTCTAAGACATCGGTCACATCACTGGCGATTTGGGGCAATTCGTGAACTTCTAAACCCAAACCATGTCCTGTGCGGTGGATGAAATATTCGCCATAACCCGCTTGAGTGATGACATCACGGGCGGCTTTATCCACGTCACCACATGGCACACCCGCTTTTGATGCGGCAATACCCGCCAGATTGGCTTCGAGGACGATCTGATAAATCTCGCGCATTTTCTCGCTGGGTGTCCCCAAACAGAAGGTGCGGGTGATATCGGCTGGGTAGCCGTTGTATCTGCCACCATAATCGATTAATAAATATTCATCCGCGCCCAACACCCGACTGCTGATGGTGCCATGGGGCAGGGCGCTATTTTCGCCGATGAGGACGTGCGTATCAAAGGCGAGGCTATCACACCCCGCCTCGAATAAATAGCGGGTGAGTGTTTCGGCGATTTCGCGCTCGGTCATGCCCGCCTTGACGATGGTCATCAGCCGATGCAGTGCCGTCTCGCTCATCCGACAGGCTTGGCGCATGAGGTCTACTTCATCTTCTGTTTTGATAGCCCGAATATTCAGCAATTGCTTGCCCACATTGTGAATAGCACCTACTCTTGCTTCGGCGAAGGCATCGCGTTCAAAGACGCGCATGGTCAGACCATCGACCCCCAACGAGGCGCTGGTCAATTTCAGTTTGTGAGTCGCCTGTTCAAAAGCGCCCATGAAGCCATCTTTATCACTCCAAACGAATAAATCGGCTTCTAAATAGGTCTTTTGGGCGATGCGTGGCACTTCTAATTCGGGGACGATGAACGCCAAGCCCGCATCGCTAAAAATAGCCACTGTGGGGCGTTTGGATAGCTCGAAATCTAACCCCGTGAAATAGGTGAGATTTGCCCCAGGCACCAGTGCCACCGCATCTACACCTGTGATGCCGATGAGTTTGGCGTGTCGTGCGCTGTAATCGATATTCATGGTAATCACCATGCATAGGCTTCTGGGGCGGGACCGACAGGTGGGAAGATTTCATCGAGCCGTTTGAGTTGCGACTCGCTCAATTTGATGTCGAGGACGCGCATACTGCCCGTGAGTTGTTCCATTGTGCGCGGTCCGATGATGGGTGCGGTGACGACTGGGTTATGCAACATCCATGCTAATGCCACATCCGCAGGTTTTTCGCCGATTTCATTGCAAAACGCCTCGAATTTTTGTAGTTGAGGCAGATATTTAGCGCGGGCTTCGGCGGCACGCCCTGTTTGGCGACGTTTGCCTTCTTCATTCAAGCCACCTAAAATACCCCCTGCTAAGGGTGACCAAGGGATAAGTCCCAAACCATAATGTTCACAGGCGGGGATGACTTCCATCTCGATGCGCCGTTCCACGAGGTTATATAGGCTTTGTTCCGAGACCAAGCCCATGAAATGGCGATTTTTTGCCGCTTCGTTGGCTTGGGCGATATGCCAACCCGCGAAGTTGCTACTGCCGATATATAATACCTTGCCCTCGCGTACCAATTGTTCCATCGCCTGCCAAATTTCTTCCCACGGGGTTTCGCGGTCGATATGGTGCATCTGATACAGGTCGATATAATCGGTTTGCAGGCGTTTGAGGCTGGCTTCACAGGCACGTTTGATGTGTAATGCCGACAGACGGCTCTCATTTTGCCATTCGCCCATTTTGCCATAGACCTTTGTGGCGATGACCACTTTTTCGCGCCGACCACCGCCTTGCGCCCACCAGCGCCCAATGATTTGTTCGGTGATGCCCTCGCCGATTTTCCAACCATAGACATTGGCAGTATCAAAAAAATTAATGCCCAATTCGAGGGCTTTATCCATAATGGCGTAGCTATCGGCTTCGGTGGTTTCGGGTCCAAAATTCATCGTGCCTAAACACAACCGACTCACTTTTAAGCCAGTGCGTCCAAGATTGGTATATTGCATGATAAAACTCCTTTTAGGTGTGTTCAGAAATATAGTATTTGAGATAGGGTGCAATGCCCTGCACCCTCGCATCAGGATGATGCACACTAATACTAATAAGCATACATCTCTTCTAGCTCTTCGCGCAATTTCAGATAACTCTTGTAACGGGCAAAACTGATGAGATTTTTTTTGAGGGCATTTCGTACACCACAACCGGGTTCGTGGTTGTGGGTGCAATTGCTAAACCGACAATTGCCGATATATGGCGCAAGGTCGCGGAAGTATCCATCGAGTTCTTCTGGCTCGACATCCCAAATATTCAGATAACGCATCCCTGGTGTATCTGCCACATAAGTTTTTTCGCCATAAATCGTTGGGTCGAGTTTGATGAGGGCGCTATCGCGTGTGGTATGCACCCCTTCCTGATGATAATTGCTCACATTGCGGACTTCTCTGCCCAAACCGGGTTGTAAACAATTGAGCAGGCTGGTTTTTCCTACACCCGATGGTCCCGTGAAAGCAGAAATTTTGCCTTTGACCAATTGGCGCACAGCATCGATACCACGTTCATCTTTGGCGCTGGTCTGCAGGACGGTGTATCCCATTTTGGTGTATGGGGCAAACTTTTTGCTGATGATAGAGGGGTCTTCGAGGTCTATTTTATTAATGATGATGACGAGTTGGTCAATTTGGGCTTTTTCGCCCGCGACAAGCAAGCGGTCGAGCATAGGCAAATTGGGGGTGGGTTGTGCCGCCGCTAACACGATAAAGATGATATCGGCATTGGCGATGATGATATGCTCACGTTCTGCCTCGCCTGCGCCACGATTACCTTGTGTGCGTGCCGAGCGCGACAAAACATTCTCCCGTTCCATGACTGCTTCGATGAGTCCGATTAAGCCCGATTCATCTTGAATAACAGGAGAGATTTTCACCTTGTCGCCGATGGCGGCAATATCCGATGATTGGGCTTCCTCTTTCAAATGTCCACGTAGCTGACAGCGATATACCGTCCCATCAGCCACTTCTACCCAAAAAAAGCCACTCTGTTCTTTGACGACTAACCCGTCTAATAGCAAAGGCATGTCCTTT
>PGTJ01000706.1 GCA_002794515.1 Phototrophicales bacterium | reverse complement strand
TCTAACGTCACTACTGAAAAAAAACGCACAGGGGCAAAATTATAGATGAAGTGTACGCAAAACAGAGTGGAGAGAAAAATCTCATGATTGCAACAAAAACACCCAAACAAAAATCATCTGATAAAAAAGAGTATGCCCATAAGTGGGTTTATTTATTTAGCGAAATTAATGAAGCACAAGAATTGGTCGGCGGGAGCTGGGATAAAGTCCGCGCCCTACTCGGTGGTAAAGGGGCGGGCTTGGGCGATATGACCCGCGCCGATGTGCCTGTGCCACCTGGGTTGACCATCACCACCGAAGCGTGTAATGCGTATCATGCTCATGGACACTTCCCCGATGGCATGTGGGAACAGGTGCTATCTGCCCTCAAGCAAGTTGAACTGAAGACCGAAAAAGAATTTGGTAGCCCGACCAATCCGTTATTGGTCTCGGTGCGGTCTGGGGCAAAGTTCTCTATGCCCGGCATGATGGACACCGTTTTGAATTTGGGCATGAATGATGCCATCGCCGAGCGCATGGTCGAGCTGACGGGCGA
>PGTJ01000550.1 GCA_002794515.1 Phototrophicales bacterium | reverse complement strand
TTGATTGATATGGACGATTTCGTCCAAGCCACAGGTCAGCTCATGCGGACAAAAGCAGGTGAAATCAGTGTGCGGGTGTATGAATTGGTGCTACTGGCAAAATCGCTCAGTCCCCTGCCCGTCATCAAACAAGAGGTGCAAGAAGACGGCACAATCATCGAACATGGCGAATTCAGCGACAAAGAAACACGCTACCGCCAACGCTATGCCGATTTAGCGGTGAACAAAGATGTGCGCGAGGTGTTCATCAAACGCGCCAAAGTGGTCAAAGCGGTGCGCCAATTTCTGGATAATGAAGGCTTTTTAGAAGTCGAAACGCCTATTTTACAACCGATTTATGGCGGGGCGGCGGCGCGTCCATTCACCACCTATCATAACCAACTCGATCAAATGCTCTACTTGCGAATCAGCTTTGAACTCTACCTCAAGCGCCTGTTGGTCGGCGGGTTTGATGCCGTTTACGAAATTGGGCGCGATTTTCGTAATGAGGGGGTGAGTTTTAAGCATAATCCAGAATTCACCCAAGTGGAGTTTTATAAGGCATATGCCGATTATCATGATGTGATGGACATCACCGAGCGTATGGTGGCATATGTCGCAGAACAGGTGACGGGTAGCACCATCATCACCTATAAAGATGACCAGATCGACCTCTCACCCCGTTGGCAACGCATCACCATGCGCGAGGCAATCTGTCAATATACCGAAATTGATTATATGGATTACCCCACCGCCCCCGAACTCGAGGCGCAAATTCGCAAATTAGGCGATAAATCCCTCAAACCCAATCAGACATGGGGTAAATTGGTCGAGCATCTATTCAGCGAATATGTCGAAAAGCGCCTCATTCAACCGACATTCATCATGGATTATCCACGCGATATTTCGCCATTTGCCAAACGCATCGAAGGAGATGATAAACATGTCGAGCGGTTTGAATTTTATATCGCTGGCATGGAGATGGGCAACGCCTTCACCGAACTGAACGACCCGCGTGACCAAGAAGAACGCTTTTTCGAGATGGCGAAACTGTATGCCAAAGAGTCGGATGAAGAAACACCATTAGATGAAGATTATCTGCGTGCCATGCGCTACGGGATGCCACCCAATGGTGGCTTCGGCATGGGCATAGACCGTCTGACGATGCTCATGACTAATCAACAAAGCATCCGCGATGTGCTGATT
>PGTJ01000265.1 GCA_002794515.1 Phototrophicales bacterium | reverse complement strand
GTTCAAAAGATACCATATTTGATAATAATGGCTAAAAATGGGTTAGTGATTAAATTTTTTACAATGTCTTAAACAAAATTAATGAACCCAAACGAAATTGTCAGAAATGTTGCAAATGCTTATTGATGTGCAGTAAAATTCGCATTATGATGATAGTATGTGTGATAGTAATATCGGGAATACATCAATGGCAATTGAATTTTCGTGGCATATCCCTAATCAGGTCATACTGGCACGTATTTCGGGCATCACCGATGGGGATGATTTACGCAAGGGTCAAGACACAGTCGAGCCGTGGATGAATGCGTCATCGGCAAAATTGGTGCATGTGATATTCGATTGTACCCAAATGAAGCGCATCGCCTTCAGTGTGAGCCAAGAATTGAGTACGCTCAAATATTTGCGCCATGAAAAAATGGGCGGGTTTGTGGTGGTCGGATTGCCCAGCACACAACGGGCTATCGCCAATTTGATGGGCGGGATGATTAACCGTATGACTCGTGCCAAATTTAGCAGTGTGCGCGATATGGAGACGGCGATGCTGACGATTCGCAAACTCGATCCGTCTGTGCCGAATATCATCCCAACACAAGCCAAACCCGCTACCGAACCACGCAAGCCATAATTACAATTCTTCTAAATGGTCATTCACCCATGTGTCATACGCCTCGCGCAGGCGCGTGGTGATTTGTCCCACACAACCATCGGCAATGGTGTGGTCATCGATTTTCACCACAGGGATAATGCCCCTGCTACTACTGGTGATGAATGCCTCTTGGATATGCGGAATATCAGTTATGGTGATGGGGCTTAATTGAACGGGGATGATGTTCGGCGCGACATCCAACACGATGCTCCGCGCAATGCCACCCAGCACCCCCTCCCCTGCTGTATACAGCCGATTTTGCCATACGGCATAAAAATTACTGCTCGTGCCTTCTAAGATATGCCCTGCGTCATCCAATAATAATGTCTCGTAAGCATCGGCTTTTTTGATGCCATCACGCTGGTGCATCCATTCGGTCGATTTGACCAACGGGTTCAGGCGGGCGCTATGCGGTGCGGTCACGCACGGCACACCCTGTTGAATCAGATGCGCGGGTGGTGGTGTGAATGGTTCGAGGGTGATGATATATTCATCAGGCGCATCCCCCCCTACGGTAATCCGAAAGCGCACATCACCAAAACCACTATCGGTGATCATCTGCCGTAAGGTTTGGCGCAGTCGAGCGCGATCTAAGACGAGCGGGATGTTGGCTAATTGCGCCGATTGCACCATGCGGTCGAGGTGGGCATCGAGCTTGAGGACTTGTGTGGCATGATAGGTATTAGTGACGGTATAAACACCATTGTGGGGTTCATATCGAACAGCATCTGCCAAACTATCGGCATGATAATCGGGGATAAATAATCCCTGTGGGGTCAATTTACGAATATATGCGGGCATGAATTTCTCAGTTCCCTGTCAGCCAATGACGTTTATACAATTCCCATTCGACTTCGGTCATATCCCATAAAGCATATAACGCCACACCCGATATAAATCGCGCCGAACCGCCGGCACGCGCCAAGCCAATTTTCACCCCACCAACGCCCGATTCGATATTTTCGACACGCGGGTCATGGGCGGGCAACGCCACTTGATAGGCGGGCAAACCGATGAGGAGTTGTGTTTGGATATTCAGTTCGGCAAGGATGCGGGCATATGTCTCGACCTGATATGCCATCCATTGTTGATAATCTTGTGGACTATTCAAAAAACTATTATATGACAACACCACAATTTGGTCGGGTCGCAGGAGCGCCACACGCTTTTTATAATCGCTATCCCATGCTGTGCCAGCTTGCAATTCGGATGATGCGGGAATATCCACACCCGTGGGTGTCCAATCGGGGGGGATAGCCAACGCCAATTTGCTATCTTCGCCAATGGCAGAGCGCACACGACGCACTAAATCTAAGAAGTCGGTGTTATTATTGGTGATAACCGGTTCAACGACCAACATCACACCATCAAATCCCAAATTTTGTATCACCTGACGGCTAAAATCGGCAACCGTGATGCGATAGGCATCTTTATTGAGCCGATAGCCATCTGGACCAATATCCACCCGAAAATGCACAGATCCGTATAATGTCGCCTCTGGATACGCCTGCTTAAATTGTGTCACAAATGCCCGCACATCCGATTCGACCTCATCAAAACGATTACGCTGGTTGGCGATTCCGGTCCATGTGCCATCAAAATTCAATTCGCTCACACGGGCATAAACCGTGCCAATTTGCATCTGGCGGAGGCGCGCCACCAATGCGTTGAGTTGGTCGGTATCATATTGGTTATACGTCCAATCTGTGCCGATCCATAAAGCATTCTGAGGCTTGGGTGGTTCAGAGCCAGTGAATAATCCCACCACAAAGATGAGCATCGCCATAAATGCCAACGCCCCCGCCCCAAAGACGATAGGGCGAATATATTTCATATCAATGGTGGGCAGGGTGAATGCCCCTTTGGGGGCGAGTTGGGCGCTCCTTGAGCGGCGCGATGCCCCGCCCACCTGTGCCATTTGCTGAGTGCGCGTCTTGCGTTTTTCGATGCGCTCGCGTGCTTTGCTTTTATGGGTTGCGCGTTCTGGCGGACGTTCAAGGCTCATAACAGGCTATCCCCATCCTAATTTTTGCATCAATGGCGGACCTAATATCAATAATCCAATGAATATCGAAGCCACCGCGCCCAACAACACCGCCGCCGATGCCACATCTTTGCCGACTTTCGCCATCGGGTGCAACTCAGCAGAGGCGAGGTTAATCGCCGCCTCGACCGCCGCATTCAGAAATTCCGCCATCCACACAATGGTGATGGTCAAGATCAACACCGCCCAACTGATGGGGTCTATGCCCAACCATAGGGCAAAAATCATCACCGCTATCGAAAAAACGGCTTGGATGCGTGTATTTTTTTGGCGCACCAACATATATAACCAACCCGCCAACGCATAACTGAGACTATTGAGCCGATTGGTGCTGGTGACGGGGCTAAATTCATCGGGATTAATCCGAGCGGTACTGGTCAGGGCTTGTATGGCTTTATCACGCTTTTCTTTGAACATATCCATTCATGCCTCATCTTCCAATGGCGGGACTAAACTGTCGGGTATGCCAAGCGTTTGCAAGGCTTGGGCTTGTTTTTGCCACATGATAGCTTTATTTTCGGGTGTATCATGGTCATAACCCAATAGGTGAAGTGTACCATGCACCACCAATAACGATAAATTTTGCTGAATATCCTGCCCGACTTTTTCTGCTTGCGCTTTGGCATAGGGATAGGCGATGATGAGGTCGCCCAAGTACGGCGGTTCATCTGGGATGGGAATAGGTGGTGCATCGGCGGGGAACGATAAAATATCGGTAGGTGCATCGACATCTCGAAATTGGCGGTTGAGCGCTTGCACCTCGTCATCATCGGTGATGACCACCGTGACCTCTGACTGTGGCGATACACCATGCGCTGTCAGGACGGTCTGCACGGCACGGATGAGTGCATCGGCAGAAATGGGATAATCAGCATCATTTTGCACATCAACGGGGTTCATCGGTCGGTTTTTCCTCTTTTTTGTCTGGATTTTTGCCATTATCATCCGCTTTTTTCAGGCGTGGCACTTCTGGGATAGGTGCATCACCATCATCATCATCAGCAAGGGGCAAAGTCACTTTGGGGATGGTGGTGCTGGTTTTGGGGCTGATGACAGGCATTTCACCTGTATGCCGTTTATCGCCATTGGCATCTTTAT
>PGTJ01000243.1 GCA_002794515.1 Phototrophicales bacterium | reverse complement strand
CTCATCTTCCCACCGAATGAAATCTTGCAAAACGCATCGCTCATCACCACATTAGATGACACAACTGAAGCGCGATACGCCGAAATTTGGGCGAAGTTTACAGAAGGAACAACACCATGAGCCAATCTGTACCATCTCATCATCGCATTTGGAGCTTGCGCCGTGTTGTGCTAGTTGTACAAGCGACAGGCTTTTTCGTCATTTTATTCGCCATTAGTACGGCGGTTTATTCGTTCATTTTTGGTTCAGAACGCGCCCTATGGCAAAGCCGTCAGAGCGACTTCGCCCTTACTGCCGCCCGTGTGGTGAGCGATATGCTCGACCAATCGCGGTTGTTCATGGATATTATCAACGACCTCGATAACACCGCGCCCAATTTTACACAAGTCGTCTCGAATATCGCCTCGCGCTATGAGACCGTTCAAGAGGTGATTGTGCTAGATGGCAACGCCAATATCCTCGCCAGCTTCTCGACGGATGCGCCCGTCTTGAGTAATTTGTTCACGATACGCCAATCCAACTGGTTTTTAAGCACACGGGGGGGCGAGAATTACTTGGGCAACCTGCAATTTTCGTCACAGAATACACCGTATATCATCTTGGCGCGCCCATACGAAAAAGTGCGAGGGGCGATTGCTGTTCGGTTGAACATGGAAATCCTCAATCAAGTGGTCGAAAACATCCGCTTTGGCGACACAGGCAATGCCTATCTGGTCAATACAGAAGGACAAATTTTGGCACATAGCGATTTTAGCATCGTTGAAGGCAATACCAGCATCGCCTCTCGTCCAGAATTTCAACAAGCCATCAACCAAGAGGGCTTGTATTTTAACCCCGATTATTTCAACTTTTTAGACCGCGAGGTCATCGGCACAAGCCTGAAAATCGAAGGCACAAATTGGTTTATCTTTTCAGAGGTCGAACAAGACGAGGCATATGCCACCAGTGCTATTGCCAACTTATTGCTCTTAGGAAGCTTTACTGCTTTATTCTTGTTGGTGATATTCGGTGCTGGGCTATTTTTGCAACGCTTCGTCTTCGACCGTATTGCCCAACTCCAAAATGCCACCAAACAAGTCATCGCAGGTGATTTGAGTGTGCAAGTGCCTGTGGTGCGGATGGACGAAATTGGTGAATTGGCGACCACATTCAATACCATGACCGCTACCCTGAATAAAAATACCGAAGACTTGCGTCATGCCCGTGATGAGGCGCTGGTTGCCAAAGAAATCGCCCAAGAGAATAGCCGACTGAAATCGGAATTTTTATCTACCATGAGCCACGAACTCCGCACACCTCTGAATGCCATCGAGGGCTTCACAGGCATTATGCTCAGTGGCATGGGCATTCAACTCGATGCCAAAGCCTATAGCATGGTCGAGCGAATCGGCACCAATAGCAAACGGTTGGTCGAATTGGTCAATGCCTTTTTGGATATTTCGCGCATCGAATCGGGGCGGATGGATTTGGTGGAAGTGCCATTTTCGCCCGCCGAATTGGCAGAAAAATGGCGTAAGCAAATCAGTGTGTTAGCAGACCAAAAAGGCATTATGCTCACCATCAATATAGACCCTGAACTGCCCGAAAAATTACTTGGGGATGATGATGCCCTGAGCAAAATTGGTCAGAACTTGCTGAGCAATGCCATTAAATTCACCGAATCGGGACGGGTGATATTGGAGATGAAACGCAATAACGATGAATGGCTCATCATCGTCACCGATACGGGTATCGGCATCCCGCCTCATGCACGGAGTTATATCTTCGATGAATTCCGTCAGGTCGATGGCTCATCTACCCGTAAATATGGCGGGACTGGATTGGGCTTAGCAATTGTTCAGAAATTAGTCCGTTTGATGAATGGCACTATTCGTGTTGATAGCGAATTGGGTGTCGGTAGCACCTTTACCGTCACCCTGCCCCTCAAAATTGCCGAAACACAACCCACAACGGAGGCAGTAAGTTCATGAGCAATATTCCATTGGATGTCATGACGGGCATCGATGTTGTGGTGGTGGATGATGAATTCGACAGCCTCGAAGTGGCGCGGTATATCCTCGCCTTTTATGGGGCAACGGTGCATACCGCAGAAAATGGTGTCGAAGGCTTAGAACTGCTCAAAACGGTGCGCCCACGCTTCATCATCTCGGATATTTCGATGCCCAAAATGGATGGATGGACATTCATCAGCAAAATCCGCGAAGACGAAACCCTCAAAGATATCCCCGTGATTGCCCTTACTGCCCATGCTATGCGTGGCGATCGAGAGCGGGTTATGGCGGCGGGGTTTCATCATTATATGATAAAACCCCTCACTCCCAGCACATTTATCGAGCAAGTCATCCGCATCTTGATCGATATTCCCGAATTTGCAACCCTATTCAAGCATGTTGAATTATAAAAAGAGGTCTGTTCAATGTATATCTTAGAAGGCAGTCGCATTTTAGTGGTCGAAGATGACCCCGATGGTCAAATGGTGGTGTCGCATGTCGTCACCCAAACCTTATCGATGCCGGTCGATGTGGTCGGCAATGCCTTTGAGGCATTAAAATTGTTGGCAGAACAAAGCAGTGCCTATAAAATCGCCATCATCGATTTGTCGATGCCCGATATGGATGGTTGGCAATTGCTCAATAATATCCGCCAAAATCCACAAACCGAAAAATTGCCCTGCGTGGCAGTGACGGCATACCATTCATCACGCACACGCGAAGAAGCACTCAAAAAAGGCTTTGTAGCATACTTTGCCAAACCGATAGACACAGCGACATTCAGCGAAGAACTCAAAAAATATATGGGATAACACCTGTTTTCAGACGCGATACAGATGGCTTATCGCGTCTGATTTAACATCCTGTTGGTCGGGTGATATTGGGATTTTTGCCAATATCGTGCAAATCATACCGTAAAATCAACTGCCCTGTGAGTGGTAAAGCACTATCGAATAAGGTAATTAACACATTTTCGACATCGATATTGGCATAATACCGAACAACGGCATTTCGACTGGGCGCGACCCACAACTCGCTGGTCATGGTGATGATGCGCCCACCATCCAATTGCACTTGGGGCAAAATCAACTGGTCGGGGGTAATATCGAAGCGCCATGCCTCTTCACCATTCAAAATGCCTTTAGATGCGCCTGGCATCGCCAACATCACCCCACCCAGCAATTCCCCCGCCCGAATATCCGCCACAAGCGGAGCGAGTTCATCTTGTGCATCGGTGCGACAGACACCATCACGGACGATGAATGTGCGCTGACCCAACCGCACCCCCTCTAAGACTACACCGTCTGCCTCGCCGAATAATTCGCCGATGCCCGATATCACCGTACGGCGCTGATTGCCCGCTTGGTTAAACCAGACCTCTAACCGCGCTTCAAATTCAACAGGACGCGGGGTATTGGCGAACACACCAACAAAACGCAGTGTGGCATCATAACGCCAATTGGTGAGCAGAGGCAGATTATCGTCTACCATCGGAAAGCTCACCCCCATATTAAACGGCACGGGTGGGGCATTTTGTGTTTGTACAACCGATGTTTCGAGCGCGCTCACAGACGGAATGCGCGTGGGCAAATCGGCAGGGGTTTGCCCGCGGTCGGTGCATCCGATTAACAGGATAAGCCACCCTAACATCAAGCTACTTAGCCAATTTAATCGCCCGTTTGTGTGCCGCCTCAACCGTATTATCATGATATTTCTCATCGAAATCCAAATCATTGCTCTTCAGAAAGCCACGTATCAGCTTGGCGAGAGTTTCTAAAAAGCGCAAGCCCGTCTTATGTGGTGAGTAAATCACCGTTGGTTTTAAATCTATATCTTTCTTAATGCGAATAATCGGTTCGGTAAATGCGCGTATCACCATAATACTAGGGCTAACACCCCGAGATAGCAAGACAAGAAATGCGACTTTGAGATCGGGTTGCCTGTGAACATAGTCCATCAATAAGTCATGTGCTTCATTAAACAAGGGTTTTATATTTTTTAGGTTAAGCGGCTCGTGGTAATGAGTAGCAATAATCAGTTTTTGGATACCTTGCTCAAGTTGCTCAAATATATAAAAATCAATCGGGTCAGATAGGCTTTCTAAATGAATCGGTTGATACCCAAGTGCCAGTAATGCTTCTTTCATATCTTCTACCCGTATGTTTG
>PGTJ01000684.1 GCA_002794515.1 Phototrophicales bacterium | reverse complement strand
TCCCAAATTCAGACAATATATAAACAATTGAAATACGATGATCCCCACCACCAAAGACCAGATATGTGGCGAATCATCTCATCATTGGGCATAATTTAATCGTACTTTGATTAAAAAAGGAAAAATAATCATGTCTGAACGGATTAATCAAGTGATTGAAAAATTAAAAGAATCGCGTGCCTATTGGGATGCTGTCATCGAACAGGTCGGCGACCGTTGGGAGACACAAGTCTACGCCGATGGCTTGGGCTGGACGGTGCGCCAATTGGTCAATCATGTAGCGGATGCCGATAAGGGGCATAACAACCAAGTGATGAACATCGCTGAAGGCAAGGATATTATCCCACCTGATTTCGATATTGAACGCTATAACAAGCGCGTCACCGAGAAGACAACCGAAAAATCGGCGGAGCAATCGCTGGAGGAGATGAAAATCCAACGGCAAGCCCTATACGACTGGTTATATACACTGGATGAGAGCAAACTGGATGCCAAAGGCAGGCACGCCAGCCTGACCATCATGACGGTCGAAGAAATTTTGGATGTGTTAGCCAACCATGAGCGCACACACGCCCAAGATAT
>PGTJ01000282.1 GCA_002794515.1 Phototrophicales bacterium | reverse complement strand
GCGCAGATGGACGGCGCAAATCCACTCCAATTTTTATTTCGCATCCTCATCCCGATTAGTTGGAATACCATCGGCGCATTGGCGGTTATCCAATTCGTCTATGTGTGGAATATGTATTTGTGGCCCCTGATGATTAACCCTAGTGGTCAAGAAAATCAAGTGGTGCAGGTTGGTTTGCGGAGTTTGCTCTCGGTCGATACCAGCATCTCATACGGTCCCCTCATGCTTGGCGCGGTGGTCGCCAGCATACCGCCTGTGATTGTGTTCATCTTGCTCCAAAAACAATTCATGAGCGGATTCGCCATCACCCGCGATAAATAAATGACATGGGGCAAGCCTGCTACTCCTCATCTTGCCCCATATCCGTAACCCCACTATAATTCCTCATAACTAGGATGTTCAACACAGGAAAAATTCGCATGAAATTCATGACCAGTGCCGAAGTTCGGCAGGCATTTTTAGATTATTTTGTAGAACAAAATCATAAACATGTGATGTCTTCATCGCTCGTCCCTGGCAATGACCCAACCTTGCTCTTCGCCAATTCGGGCATGGTGCAATTCAAAGATGTCTTTTTGGGCATCGACAAGCGCGATTATAAGCGTGCCACCACCGCCCAAAAGTGTATGCGCGTCAGTGGCAAGCATAACGACCTCGAAAATGTGGGACCTTCGCCACGTCATCACACATTTTTTGAGATGCTCGGCAATTTTAGCTTTGGTGATTATTTCAAAGAAAGTGCCATCGAATTTGCTTGGCAATTGCTCACTGAAGTGTATGGATTGCCCAAAGACCGCCTTGTGTTCACGGTGTACCAAAATGATGACGAGGCATATAACATTTGGGTGAAAAAAATCGGCGTAGATCCCAAACGAGTGGCACGTATGGGTCCCAAAACCAATTTTTGGCAAATGGCAGAGACGGGTCCCTGCGGTCCGACCAGCGAAATTCATTGGGATAAAACACCAGAACTCGGCGAAGATAGCATCATCCCCATGCTTCAAGCTGAAGACGACCGCTTTTTAGAAATTTGGAACTTGGTGTTCATGCAATATAATCGCACCCAAGCCGACCCCACCCACACCGGTCAATATGATCATCCGTTGCCCGCCCCAGGGGTTGATACAGGTATGGGCTTAGAACGGATTGTCAGCATCATACAAGGTAAAACGGCGAATTATGACACCGATTTATTCATGCCCATCATCAAAAAGACGCAAGAGATCACGGGGCATACCGATGCACAACGTGATGCCAATTATGTCCCTTATCGTGTGATTGCTGACCATATTCGGGCGGCGGTATTTCTGATTGCCGATGGGGTGTTGCCCGGTGCCAAAGGACGCGATGCCGTTTGTCGGTTAGTAATTCGGCGGGCGGCGCGTTTTGGCACAAAAATCGGCTTGCATGAGCCGTTTTTGGGCAAGGTTGCTGATGCCGTCATCGACACAATGGGGCATTATTATACTGAACTGAAAGATCGTGCTGATGTCATCAAAAAGACTATCACCCGTGAAGAAGAGCGCTTTCGGCGCACGATGGATATTGGTCTGACCGAGCTGGATGCCATGCTGGCAGAATTGCCCACAGGTGGCACATTAGATGGCGAAAAAGCCTTTTACCTCAAGGCGACATTGGGCTTGCCGATTCAAGTCACCAAAGATATTGCCGAAGAGCGCGGTTATCATGTGGATATGTCGGGATTCGCCACCGCCGAACAAGAACATACAACCATCAGTGGGGGCGGGTTGGCAATGGGCGAGATGGATATGGCGGAAGAGTATAATGCCGTGTTGAATCAGCTCAAAGCCGATAAATTGTTGCCACCTGATGGAGTGGAATATTTGACATATGGCGATACAACCCTCTCCGCCAAAGTGGTGGCATTGACCCAAAATGGTCATCCTATCACCGAACTGGGTGTTGGGGATAAGGTCGAGGTGGTGTTGAATCGCACACCGTTTTATGTTGAGGCGGGCGGTCAGGTCAGCGATACAGGGACGATTCGCGCCGAAAATTGGGAGATCGAAGTCGAAGATACCCGCCGTCCAGTGGGTGGGTTGATTATCCACATCGGTGAGGTGGTGCAAGGCGCACCAAAGGTTGGTGATGATGTCTTGGCGGTGGTGGATGCCCAACGGCGTGCTGATATTACCCGCAACCACACTGGCACACATCTGCTTCATGCCGCGTTGCGTAATCATTTGGGCATCCATGTACAACAACGCGGGTCGCTGGTCGCCCCAGAACGCTTGCGTTTCGATTTTGCCCATGATGCTCGCATGACCCCTGAGCAACTGAAGGCGGTTGAGACAGAGGTCAACCAGATTATCCTCGCCAATTATCCAGTGAAATCGGAGATAAAATCGCTCCAACAGGCGAAAGCCGAGGGCGCGATGGCGCTCTTTGGCGAAAAATATGGCGAAACGGTGCGGACAGTCATCATCGAAAATGGCGCACGTTATAGTTATGAATTGTGTGGCGGGGTGCATGTGGCTTCGACTGCCGATATTGGCTTGTTCATCATCGTCAGTGAAGGCAGTGTGAGCGCAGGCGTGCGCCGTGTCGAGGCGCTCACTGGTGGGGCGGCGATTGCTTATATCCAAGAAAAATTGGATACACTGGCACATGTGGCGGGTCAATTGCAAACCACACCAGAGAATATCGTCCATCGGGTGACGGCACTGCAAGATGAAATCAGCCAAAATCGCAAACTCATCGAAAAATTGCGCCGAGAAATCGCCCGTCAGACCTTTCATGCGAAAATTGACGCATTAGAGACGATAGGTGGTGTGTCGGTGATGATTTTGCAATTGGAAGATACACCAGTCGAGACCATCCGTGAGATGTCTGATTGGTTCAAAGGCAAGGCGAAATCGGGTATTTTTGTGGCGGGTAGCAGTTTTGAAGACAAGCCGTTGCTTATGGTCACAGTCACAGATGATCTGACCAAGACGTATCAGGCGGGCAATATCATCAAACAAATCGCCCCGATTATCGGCGGTGGTGGCGGTGGTCGACCGAATATGGCACAGGCAGGTGGTAAAGATGTCTCTAAAATTCCCGAAGCCCTGCAAAAAGCCCGTGAGGTCATCAGCCAAATGGCGAAATAGGGTGTTATGATGACTATTGGGATGGTGAATACAGTCTCCATCCCAATACAGCCAACATGAAAAATAAAAAAGGGTTTTTATCATGAAAATACGCACGATTTTATATTTGCTCCCCCTTGTGTTACTCTCTTTTGTCCCTATATCTGCACAAACGACAAACACCTATCTCTCTGGCACACTATCAGGATCTGCGCCGTCGGGCACGTATCCTGTTGGCAAATTCAATGTGGTATGGGATGATGACCGTAAACAATTGCAAGTTTTCCATCAAGATAGACCCGAAACATCTGTCTTCGAGACGGTTGCAGGACAGCCGTTTATCCTTGCCGCCGATGGTGAAGGCATATTTGAAGAGGTGCGTGGGTTATTCTT
>PGTJ01000320.1 GCA_002794515.1 Phototrophicales bacterium | reverse complement strand
ATATTGGGGATGAATATCAATTTTTCGTCTATATCACCGACAAAAGGCTTCATAAAGGGCTTGAGCGCCATTTTGGTGAAAATTTTCTGCGATTGGAGCAATGCTTTATCCCACAAAATTTGTTCTTTCGTCCAAAATGCGGGGAGTTCGGCGATGCTATAAAAATCGCGCAATTGCCCCAAATAGCCATCGGGCAACCATGTGGGCAAGGGCGTGTCGAGTTCGAGTTCGGGCAAGCGCAACATGCCTGCAAAGGTGAATAGGGCTTCTAGCGGGGTATTTTTATCCAGCAACATTTGTGTCGCTTGGACGACAGGGTGATCAGCATGTTTGAGGACATGCTTGCGCGTGGCGCGGGCGTGCATATGCGTGCCATGCGGTTTGAGTTGTTGCGTTTTATCGGGGTAGGTGGTGGCGGCGAGTACCGCAGACATCAACCGCACACGGTCATCAATACGGACGAGAATATCGCTTTGGTCAGTCATCAATTGCCCTCAAAACAGATGCGAGGTTATCACTATTCCCTATTGTAGACAGAAAGGGGCGTTGGGGCAAGTTGAGATAAACAGGTTAGGCTTTTTCTGGGGGAAAAATATCGCGCACAGCTAACGTAAAATTGGGCAACAATTCGGGGACTTGTACGGTATCATTCACCCCGAATACACGCACATCACCAGCACCCAATTGATGCACCTCTAAGGTCTGATTATCACAATCCACCACCCATACAATCGCGCCACCATTCAGATAGCCTGTGATTTTACAACGCAAATGTGTTTGTTCTTCACGATTATCGTTGTCACTAATCACTTCTACCGCCAAATCGGGGACAACGGGGTTATAGCCTTTTCGGGTTGCCATTTTTTGTTTGGTATAGCTGACATATGCCACATCGGGTACATACCGATCATCACCAACCTGATACCCGCCTTGCTCACCCGATACATAGCCAATATCATGCTGAAACAGATAAATCATCAACAATCCAATAATCCGCGATGCAACAATCGATACATAAACATTTGACGGTATTTTTTCGACAATCTCCCCACAGATGAATTCAAAAAGGCGCTGGCTATTTTCGGGCAATTCCACCCATCGATCGAATTCTTGTGCGCTGATGGTTGATTTTTGAATATCGAAGACCATATATCCTTTCTCCATACAATTGATGATTTGATTATAACGTATTTTGGGCATGTGTTATATCCAACAAGTGCCTCGTCTTAACCATCATGTGGCACAACCCGTGTGATGATCATGCTCAATCGCAAACCGATGCGTTCTATCGTTATCTGATCCAATACATCTAGCCGATAACCCAATGGATTGAGGATGGCATCTCCCCGCGCCACCAT
The DNA here is from genome assembly GCA_002794515.1 of Phototrophicales bacterium. Classification (GTDB taxonomy): domain Bacteria; phylum Chloroflexota; class Anaerolineae; order Aggregatilineales; family Phototrophicaceae. The sequence continues at coordinate 1,625 of PGTJ01000320.1, read as the reverse complement.
CTCTTGCGGGCTATATTCATTGGTGAGCAAAATAATCTCTTTGGTACGATACAACTTCTCATCCCAACGTGGCTCATCAGATACATCCGACATCGGGCGTATTCGTCGATCCCCCGAATACAAACTAACTGTTGCACGAATTAAACGGTTGCCCCCTTCTTCTTGTAAATACCAAATACGAAAATCATCTGTATGATAAATTTTGTAACGCTCGCGCATATAATCACGGGTGCTGGTTGCAACGTCATACACACGTTGATTAGAATAACGATCGGGATTGAAGATGTTGATATAATAGGGATCTAAACCCGACAAATAACTCAATAACGAGAGCGCAATAATCGCATACGCCAAACTGCGCCCGCGTCGCATCATGGTCGCAATTGGAAACATGATAACGCCACCAATCAGCGCGATAATCGCCATCAGTAACCACTGTATATTCGAGAGCTGACTATAGATGATGAAAAACAGCATCGGCATGACACAGGCAAACATCATCACCACCCGAAATTGTGCCTCTTGAAGCCGATACAACCGTCCTGCGAACAAACCTGCCACCACCATGAATACGCTTGGTGCTAACAACGTGTTGTAATAGGATACGCGATAATAATCTGAACCGCGAAGCGCCCACGCGATTAATATGAGATAACACCACGCCAAAAACCCGACACATAACCGCAAATGTAGCCGAAAATGCGGTGTGTTTTCGCCATAAATGCCACGCGCTCGATGGGGCAATAATACAGCAATTAACCCCATGAGTAAGATCGGTATAAATGCGATATGCCATGTTGCAATCGTCCGACTATACACATTTTGGATCAGTTCTGCCCAATTTTCTATACTGCTAGACGCGATGCGAATAGCATTTTCTAAGATAAACCATTTGCCCGTCAGACGATTATACAACAGTGTCCAAACAATGAATGCCAATAATGCCCCGACAAAACTATAGCCAACAAGCCGAACAATCGAATGACGCTGATGTCGCCAATTCATGACCAGCGCATAAACACCCACAAACGCCAAGTAAAATCCGTAAAATGTTTGTGAGAGCAACATGGTCATTGCCACTATACCCGCGCCTATGAAGTACCAACGGGCGCGCAACATCGGCGCTTGTGTGGCGTAGGTCATCAACAAAAAACAGACAGTCATGAGTGCAATGGTATAACCATCTGGATAATCCCAGCCTGTTGCCCGCAAAAATAACGAAAATTGTCCTAACATCACTGCGCCAAATAATCCCGCACGCGGATTAAAAAGGCGCGTCACCAATCCATAGAAAGCAAATAACGCCACATAATACACTATCAGATGACTGATGATATTCGCTATCACAGGCGAAAAGAGTTGATGTAGCACATAATTTGGCATTGTCCATGCAACACGTTCTATCAGGTAATGATTATCGCTCGATTCCCAACCAACAAAACGCGGTAGTTCAAGCATATAGCCTGTATAAAAATAATCATCCCAAGCGGACGCATTAAATAACCAATTGGGATTGATCAATGCCAAAATGATGGGCAACGCTATCAAAACACCGACATGCCACCACGTTATTTTTTTATACCATTCGCCCATTATTCACGTCTCTCCTGCATGACCCTACTTTT
>PGTJ01000798.1 GCA_002794515.1 Phototrophicales bacterium | reverse complement strand
ATCACCGTCCGTGATGCGCTGGTGCAGGTGGCGAATCATAGCACTGACCACCGCGCTCAGACCTTAGCTGGTTTGCACCAACTGGGCGCGACCACTGTTGAACAAGATTATCTGTTTTATTTGTGGGAAAAAGAACTGGCAGAAGCATAACGTTAGGCAGGCGTGGGGTGTAAAATGTGCATCATTGTTTATAATGAAGGCAATGATAACACAGACTTATCCGAATGCGATTGAGCGCATTGTATAAGCAGATAATTTCGTGATATTGAGGATACAAACTCTATGAAACGCCTTGCCCTGATTTTAATAATCGCTACAGCCGCTGTTGTACCAACTTTTGCCCAAGAGGTGACACCT
>PGTJ01000170.1 GCA_002794515.1 Phototrophicales bacterium | reverse complement strand
TTATTAGATGGCGATTATGGGTTAGCAGAGACGATTTACGCCAGCATATTAACAGACAATCTGACCGGCACATATTACACATCCACACCTATTAACTTGGCTTGGATTTATATCCAAACCGACCGTGCTGATGAAGGGATTGCCTTAGTGGATGATTTATTGGCAAATTACCCATATTGGTCATTAGACCGTCATGACACATTGGCACGACGGGCGCAGTTACAAGCCGAATTAGATAATTTCGATGCCGCCATTGCCGATATCGATAGTGCCTTGCAAACCCGTCCGAATGATTTTAACCTGCATGTGGTTCGTGGGCGCATCAATCAACGATTTGAACAAAATGACCAAGCCCTGCGCGATTATACCAATGCCGTCACCTTCAATCCCAATTTTGCCCCTGCCTATTATTATCGGGGCATGTTATATCTGCAATTAGGCAATACCAATAACGCCCGCGCCGATTTCGATACTTACCTAAAAATAGCACCCGGTGGTGATTTTGCCGAATCGTGTAAAACACAACTCGCCTCTATATCGGCATGAATTATGATGGACGACATGAGTATTATCTATCAGTCGTCCATTCAAAACACCGTTGTTATATGTGTTCTCGCCGTTTGCGAATCAAGGCTTTATAAAATGCCAATAATTCGGCATCTTGGTCATCTCCCCATAACATTGGCAACCGACTTTCATCTAATCCAACCCCTTCATGCGCCCCATTGTTTTGAGACAATCCGACCTCTGTGCCATAATAAATAATCGGTGGATGAGGCAAGGCGAATTGTGCTTGTGCCACACGCATTAATTTGGATTTATCTCCTTTGACGGCGAATAAAAAACGATTCATATCATGATTATCGAAGAAGGTCGGCAGGATGAATTCATCTGGAAAATACGCATAATGACGCGCCAAAAATTCGGCGAATTCGGCTTCGGTGGTTGCGCCTGTGGCATATGTCCTACGGAGCATATCTTCGATATGAAAATCCAACACACCATCCAACCCACCCACATATGACCGTAAAATATTTGGCGCTTCGACCACCTCTCCAAAACAAAACACATCTGGCTTGATAGCACGGCAAGCCAAACGAAAATCCACCCAAAAATCGGCACCTGGTCCGTTGGCATGGTCAAGCCGATACCCATCAATATCGAATTCACGCAACCAATACTGCCCCACCGAACACATCCAATCGCGCGCGGTGGGTATTTGTAAATTGATATGTGGCATCGCCGCCGAACCAAAAAATGTCTTGTACCCCTCTGGCGAGTCATCGAACACAAACCACTCTCGATATGGGCTATGTGGATTATTCAGCGCATCTACAAAGTAAGGATGTTGACTAGACACATGGTTACACACCAAATCTAACAAAACACGAATGCCCCGCCGATGCGCCGATTCGACCACTGCACGCAAAGCATCATCGCCACCCATACGCGGTTCGGTCTGAAAATAATCGATAATATCATAACCATGATGAGATGGACTGACAAAAGTCGGCGTAAGCCAGATGCAGTTCACACCTAAATCGGCGATATAATCCATTTTATCGCGCACGCCCCATAATGTGCCACCAAATGGCTGGCGTAAATCGCTGGTTTGTAACCAAGCATGTCCGTCACCCGCATAAAAGCGATCGACAAAAATTTGATAAATAATCGCCGATTTTGCCCATTCTGGGGCAGACATATCCGAAACATGAATGGTGAATATCCTGCCCATCGAATCACCAATTGGGGGCAATGGTGGCACAGGTTCACCCCGAAAAAATGCCCCTGCGGCGCGTTCTGTCGTGGCTTTTAATTCGGGATAATCGGCGAATATCTCTGGTTGATGCACATCGTCCGTCCATGCGCCAATGCGATAACGAATGAGCGTATTATCCGATTGGGGCGGGATATGCCCCGTCCATCGGGCATGATATCCCCATGTGATTGAATCCCATACATATCCATCCAACTGAAATTGGACGACCATCCCGTTTTGTGCCACGCCACGATTGCCGATGGGGATGCTCCCATCAGTTGTATAATAACATGCCACATGACGCGCAGAAAAATCATGCCCAATGGTGGCAAATAAGGTTATGGGTGTATTGGGCTTGGGGATAAGCGGGGCAATCTCACGCCCATGTTGCACCCCTAAACGGGCAATCTGATGATGCAATTGGCGCAATTCAGGTGTGGCAAGTGTGCCAAAAATGAATTCCATAATAGACCCTCTCATAAATACAAAGACACGGCATAAACCGTGTCTTGAGCAAGATGATATATTCACGTTGTAAGCAGATTAGCCCTTCACCGCACCTTGTGTCAGACCGCCGACAATTTGGTCTTGGAGCGCCAAATATACCGCCACCACAGGGATAGCAGAGACTAGCGCCCCAGCCGCAAATTTACCCCAATCACGATTGAAATCGGATGTGATGAAGTTAAACAAGCCAACCATGAGCGTCCAATTCTCTCGGCTACGGAGCATGATGCGCGCCAACACAAATTCGTTAAATGTGCCGATGAACGATAACACCGCCACCACCGCCAAAATCGGACGGATGAGGGGGAAGATGAGCAACCAGTAGGTCTGGGCATGTGTTGCGCCATCGACCATTGCCGATTCATCAATATCGCGTGGGACAGAATCGAAGAATCCCTTCATCAGCCATGTATTGATGCCCATCACCCCACCCAAATAGACCAAAATCAGACCGCCTGCGCTATTCAAGCCAAAGAAATTCAGCCAACTCCAATCGATAAAAGCTAAGAAGGGCATGGCTTGTGGGATGACCACCGACAGACGCGAAACTTGGCTCAGGATGAGGAATAACGACACCATCGCCAACAAATTGGGGAATACTTGGATGAGCAAAATACCCAACAACAGGCTACGACGTCCCTTAAAGCGGAATCGGGAGAAAGAATAGGCACTGAGGGCGGTAATCATCACCCCCAATATGGTCGAGACGCTGGCGATGACAAACGAATTGGCTATCCAATTCCAAAATGGATAAATCCGCAATTGGTCGATCATCAGGGCGCGGAAATTGGTGAGCAATTCGGCAGGATTATCTACACGAGGGATGAGTGTGCGTGTCGAGAGCGTCCCTGCGGGATTAATCGCCGATGCCACCACAAATACAACAGGGAACAAGGCAAAGAGAATGGCGATGATGATAATTGTCATGCGAAAGGTCAGGCTGACCACCTTATCCCGTTGACTCATGACCATCACCGATCTTTGTCTATCGCCTGTTCCACCAGAGGACATGGATTGACTAGACATTTTCACCTACCTGTTCCCAAGTTCTGGTATACCGATACTGAATAAGCGTCACAATGGCAACGATGAAGAAAATGACGATGGTAATCGCCGAAGCATAGCCATAATCTGCCCCTGCTGTGTTGCCAAATGCCAATCGATAGGTATAACTGATGAGGATATCGGTATACCCTGCTGGCACAGGCGACCCTTCAATCGGCGGTCTACCATCTGTGAGCGCGGCAATCAAAAGATAGTTATTAAAATTGAACACAAACGAGCCGATGAGCAACGGACCAAGCGTGACCAGCAACAACGGCAAGGTGATACGCCAGAAGCGTTGTTGTGGATTTGCCCCATCTACGGCGGCGGCTTCATACACTTCTGATGGAATGGCTTGTAATGCACCACTGCTGATCAACATCATATATGGATAACCAAGCCACAAATTGACCAGCAAAATGGCGAACTTGGATATAATGGCATCGGATAACCAGTTAATGGTCACATTGCTATTGGTCAACCATGACAAGAAATTGTTGATGATGCCGAAGTTTTGGTTCATCATGCCTTGCCAAACCAAGATGCTAATCACACCTGGGATACAATAGGGAATAATTAACAATGAACGGATGAGTTTACGTGCAGGAATTACAGGGTCATTCAAGATGAGCGCCATAAACAACCCTAGCGAGAATGTCGATAATACCGACCCTGCCGCAAATACCACCGTCCACACGAAAATATCGATTAATGGACCGCGTAAACCGGGGTCCGTGACCAAACGTGTGAAATTGAACGTCCCAACATTCACACGATACCCCGGTGATAAACACTCTCCACTATCTAGACATTGTTTGTTAGTCAGGAAGGTTTGTGTCGAATTTTCTAGTTTGAAGAAGCCGCAAATCGGCTCATTAGCCCGTTCTATATTGCCTTCGGGGTTGGTAAATTCAGGAAAATCACAAACATCATCTGCCACATAGCGTTGGTTGGTTTGTAAATCGGTGAAGGTCTGTGATGTGGCATCGTATTGATAGCGCAACAAATAGGGGCGACCAACCGTATTCGTATCTTTAACACCCAGTGTATCTCCCTCAATGCCGAAGTAATCAAAACGCACATTTTGTAAAAATGTCGTAGCGGCGGTGCGATCTCGATCGGTAATCAGTTGTGTAAATCCTGCATATTCTGCGGGGATAAATCCTGAGGGGCGATTACGCGATGGGCTGTTCACCAGTGTGCTTCGGTTTGGGATGCCAATATAAGCGGCGAATTGGGCATTGCCGGTTGCGGGGCGTTTGGGGTTATTCCCATCGCCTAACCAAATAGCAAACGAATTCGGGTCATCATCGGCAACATAAAAGGCGATAGAGCGAAATACAAAACCATATTCACGGTCAATACCGATACCCTGGTCCAGATCGACTACAAAGCGCTCACTGGTGTTCACTGTGCCAATTTCAAGTTTATCACCCGTCTCACCACCCCAAATAAAGCTGGTGTCAGTCGGTAAATCGGTCGTTGGAGTAAAATCACCAATGCGTCTCGGACGACCATTTAAGCCATTGGTAATGTCAATGGCAACACCATAATCCCGTTCAAAAGCACTGGTTGTTTTATAATTACCACGATCACGCTTCAAATCTAATAGACGAACGGGTTGGTTGGGCATCGCTAACAATGCTTGTGAAGGATTTGGTTCGTCACGTAAAGTTGTACTAATCATCCATAAGGCATATTCCGACCCATTGGAATACACCGTCACATCAAAATAACCAGTTGTGCCTGTGCCACTGTTTTGTTGGTCATTGACAAGCGCTTGTTCAGGGTCATAAATATAACGGATACCCAAATCAATTTTTTGGAAAACGACTGTATTAAGAGGCGATCCGTATGTCAACGACTCAATGCCTGCCAACGCATCCCAATTTTCGAGGATCGTATAACCGTCAATCTGCGGTGGCAACGTGTTGGGATTAGCGGCGCTTAATTGGTCGCCATCTTCAACACCCAGCACAATCGAAGATAGTGCTTCGGCAAAATCTGACGGATTTTCGATGCGTGTGAATGCCCCAATAGCTGTCGGAATATTGTTATCAGCAAAAATGATATCGAGACCATTGCCTAAAGAGCGAATCCGTTGCCCCTGTGCGCGGAATGGTTTTTCTTCAATGGGTAAACCAGGGAAAGCATATAAAATAGTTGCGCCATTATCTTTTGGAATCCAAAAACCAAATTGTGTTCCATCAGAATATACAGCAATATCATTATAAGTCGTATTGGTTCTGGTATCTGTGACGCGCAAACGCGCAACATTCAGAATGTATCGTGGCGGTTGTGCTTCGTTATATCCTAAATCAGTTTTTTCGATTTCGATTGGTTGCTCGCCAGGCAATACAAATACTGTTTGTCCACTGCTATCCACTAACCACAAGGCATATTCGGATTCGCCTCTGCGGAATGGCACCCATTGGTATGTGGTGGCAGTATCTGGCAAATAACCACGCGAACCGATGAGATCAATCACCCGCTCTTTGACCAGCAAATTGCCATCACCATAATTGGTGAAAGCCGTTTGCACGGTGAAAATAATCGGGTAAATCACCAATAAGGTGGCTAACATCAAGCCGGGTGTCATCCATTTGAACGGATACAACGCTGGCACTAACACAAAAATATTCGCCATGAT
>PGTJ01000118.1 GCA_002794515.1 Phototrophicales bacterium | reverse complement strand
ATCTTCGCGCATATAACCCAATGTTCGCATATTATGCAACCGATCGGCGAGTTTGATGAGGACGACACGCACGTCATCGCCCATTGTGAGGAACATCTTTCGCATATATTCTAGCTCACGATTGGTATCGCGGGGGCGCTTGCCATTTGCATTCTTGTCGAGGTTAATTGGCAGATTTTTCAGTTTAGTGACACCATCCACAAGGTTGGCGATTTTGGGGCTAAATTCGGCGATGAGTTCTTCTTTGGTGACAGATGTATCTTCGAGGATATCGTGCATCAGGGCGGCGGCGATGGCTTCGGCATCGAGTTTCAACTCGGCGAGGATGGCGGCAACGGCGACACAATGTGTAAAATACGGCTCGCCAGATTTTCGCACCTGTCCTTCATGAGCAATTTGCGCTTTGATATACGCCCGTTCAATCAGCTCTCGGTCATTGGGCGTGAGGTCGGGTAGGGCATCGAGCAAGCCCTGTAAATCTTGGGTGATAGAAGAAATTGTGGTTGGTGACATATCCCAAGTCATCCTGTTATCGTTCTGTTTTAACCATATATTATATATCCAATTTAACAAAATGTGACAAATTTTTAATCAAAATTTTGTTAGAAGATATAACAAGATGAAGATTTTTTAGGGATAAAGAGATGCTAAAAAGAAGGGGCTTGTGGTAGCAAGCCCCTTTGATTCAAATCAGACTGTTAACGTGGCACAACAAACACGGCGGTTGTTCGTGCGGGGACGGTGAATGTGCCTGTGGCATCATCATACGAAGCCGTTCGGACGATTGCATCAAATGATGTGGCTTGGACAGGATGTAACACAAAACCCATGCCCGCGAAATTGCTATCGATGAAGGCGATTTCGGCATCATCGGCGTTGAAAATCACCACAATGCGCGAGAAGTTTTCGTCTATAGGGGCTAATTCATCAACCACATCTGATAATTCCATGACAATCACGCCCGGAATTTGGTTTGTGCCTGTGTTGGGGAAGCTCAACCGTGCTTGAACATCTTCGGCAGTTTGTAGGCGGAATAGGGGCGAGCTAAAGCGGATTTGCAATGCTTCGCGGAAGTGCATGTGCGCCGCCATGATGTCCTCTGGGGTGACTTGTAGCTCTGGATTCGCCAACAACGGTTGGATGATGCCCCAATCACTACGGCTACTGGGTGGCAAACCAACACCGAAATTATTGGTTTGCATGGTGAAATCGAGCCGATTGAACCAATCACCCGAATTGTAACTGTCGCGGTCGAGCGATTTAGAACGGAGTAAATCATCACCTGCGTGGAAGAATGGCACACCCTGACTGAACATGACGATGCTAATGCCCAAATTATTCATGCGGACTCGTTGGGCAATGTCTGCTGTGAGGGGGGCTTTGTATTGAATGGCATCCCATAGTGTTTCGTTATCGTGTTTCGAGATATAAACGATATTCTCTTGTGGGTCGAGGGTATAGCCCGCAGGTTGACCGTTGTAATCGACCTGTGCGCCCGTCACGGTGTTGCCACGATAATTCACAAAGGTGTAATCGCGCAGATTGCCCGCCAAGCCCACACGAATTTGGTCGGCGAATGCCAAAATTTGATTGCGTTGATGACGTTCTGAACCCGGTGTGATGCCGTTGGGATCGGTATACAATCCGTTAATGAAGCCTTGTAGTTGTTTGCCAGAGAATGGCGAACCACCACGCACCGCATCGCGCAGGCGGTCGTTGAATGTGCCGATGCCTGTGCCAGCGAGGTTGATTTGTGTGGCATGGAGACCCCGCGCATTATTCGCCACTTCGCCGAAATTCCAACCTTCACCATAAATGTAAATAGCTTTGCCATCCACGCCATCTTTTTCGAGGGTGAGCGCATCCAGAGCGGCGCGGACTTTTGTCATATTACTGACCATATGATGACCCATCAGGTCGAAGCGGAAGGCATCGACACGATAGGCAGTCGCCCAATAGACCACCGAATCCACCATGAATTTTTCCATCATGTTATGTTCGGTGGCGGTATTTTGACAGCAGGTGCTGGTGGCAACGCGTCCATTTTCATCTAAGCGATGATAATAGCCCGGCACAATGCGGTCGAACACCGATTTTTCTGATTGCCCAGAAGCGTTGGTGTGGTTATAGACCACATCCACCACCACACGTAAGCCGATGCTGTTGATTGCTTGTACCATCTCGCGGTATTCGATGATGCGCGTTACACCATCCGGATTCGTTGAGTAGCTCCCTTCTGGCACATCAAAATGATATGGGTCGTACCCCCAATTGAAGCCATCGAGGTCACGGGTGCTGTTGATTAGGGCTTGTTGCTGGTCGGAGTCGGGCGGGAACGATGCCAATTGTTCAAAACTGGGGGTTTGCCAATTGGCTTTATTTTCATCAATGGTGGCAATATCGAATGACGGGAGCAGGTGCAAATGCGTTAGACCAGCATTTGCCAATGCGCTCAGGTGTTGCATTCCATACGAGTCTAGCACGGTGAAGGCTTTATATGTGCCGATGTATTCTTCGGGGACATTGGGGTCTATACGGCTAAAATCGCGGATATGGACTTCATAGACGACAATATCTTCTGGTGCGGCGAGCGGTGGCTTGGGCGCGCTCAGCCAGCCTTCGGGCATGAGGTCGGGGTCGTTCACATCGACGATTTGGCTACGGGTGCTGTTCATCGATAGGCTACGCGAGTAGGGGTCTGTGACCAAGTTGGTGACGATACGGCGTACGGCTGGCGAGAAGACTTGGACTTCGTAAAGATAATATTGATTCTTCCACGAGGCATCGCCTGTGATGCTCCAAACACCAGTAGCGGGGTCGTTGGTCATCTCTAAAACCGTGCTTTCGGTGTTGGGGTTGGAATCGGCAAACAGGTGGAATTTGACATATTTGGCGGTGGGTGCCCATACACGGATGGTCGGCACATCACCATCCCATATCACACCGAGTTCGCCATTATAGGTGTATAAGTCATCGAGTACGCCCGGAATTTGTAATGATGTGGCATTGGTTAACGCGCCATTGTTATCCATACCAACAACAACGACTTGCCCTTTGAGGATCTCTGGCACAAGGGCGAGATCGGCTTCGCTGATAGTGAGCGCCTTAAAATTCGCCAGATGTGGGAATTTGGCGACCACATCGGCGCTTAATCCATCTGGGTTCACAGTGAGTGGGATGGATGCGATGCCATCGGCTACCAGCGTGTTGCCATCCACCTCGATGCCCGCATTGGGGGCATAATATAGGGCAAAAGAGGTGTTGGTGGTCGATACATTCCATGCGATGGTATCTGCGCTGACCCAATGTGCTTGTGAACGGTCAATCACAATGCTGACCACACGTCCGATTTCCACAGGCTCTCCTACGCCGATATACAGGTTATTATCAAACGAATTGTAGGCAAAATTGACTTGTTGCCCATTTTCTTTCACGGTGAAGGGGATGTTTGCTCCACCTGCGACACCGTCTGCACCATAGTTCACATCCCATGTGCCACCGATAGCGACTTTCACTTCGTAATCGCCTGCGGGGATGGCGTTGGTGGCGAAGACATAAATGCCGTCACCATCGGGGTCTTGCATCCATGAACGCAAGCAATTGGGTGCCCAATCGCCGTCTGCGCCTTTATCATTGGGGCAACCGAGTTCGCTTTGGAAGCTACCAGGGGCGACAACCAATTTATCTCCCACACTATCGAACACCCAATGGGTGAAGTGGTCGTAATAAAAGGTGACAGTTGTCTCTTCCGAGAGTACCAGCGACACATTCGGACCGTCTTGGTCTGCCGCACCGCCGTAATTTTCTGACCACGAGCCGTTGATGGCGACTTTATATTCGTATTCGCCTGCGGGGATGGTGAATGTGCCTGCCCAAATATCTTCTTCAGGGATGAAGGTCAGGGCGGTACATGCGCCATCGGGTTGCCAATCGCCACTACAACCGAGCTTGCTCTGGATGGTGCCAGGGATGACGACCATGTTGGGTTGTTCGATATTAGCAGGGCGGGGTTTGGGGTCTATTAGACCAGCGCCTGGTCCCGCAGTGGTCGCGCCACCAATTTTGCCCGGTTCTGTAGAGCCATCGGTGTTGATGGTGAGCAGGTTATCGGCTGTATTGAACACAAAGGCGACTGGGGCGAAATCTTCGGCAACGAAGAAGGGGATATTCGCGCCACCCGCCTTAGCATCTGCGCCATAATTCACATCCCATGTGCCGAATAATGCCACTTTTGCTTCGTAATCTCCAGCAGGGAGTTTATCGGTGACGAACACATACACCCCATCACCATCTGGGTCTTGTAGACGGCTGAATAAGCAATCGGGTGCCCAATCGCCACTCACACCCAAGTTATCGGGGCAACCCAATTCGCTTTGGAATGTTCCTGGTGCAACGATGAGTGGGTGGGTGAGGCTATTCGAGATAAATTTTGTGGTGTGGTCATAAATAAATTCCACCATGCTACTCGTGCCAACGGTGAGCGTGAAAAATTCGCCGTCACGCCCATAAGTCATATCGGGATTATCGTTGAGGATAGCTTTATAGGTATATGTGCCTGCGGGCAGTTCAAATTCACCCCGCCAGAGCATGAAGGTGTCATCATAGGTCAGTTGTGATGTGGCACAACCCACAGAGGATTCTTCGCAACCCAGTGCGGTTTGAATTGAGCCATATAGTCCAACACTTGTTGGTGCTTCATCTTGTGCGATAACGATGATGGCGGTAAAGAGGAGTAAAAACAGGGATAACAAACTCATTTTGAGGATAGGTTTATATCGCCTCACAAGAAAATCTCCTTAATTTATGATTTTTATCATCATGCACATTTTTCTTATCATGCGCTCATGTAGTTTAGCCTATATAAGGTGACATGTCGAAGCGATGTATCGGTTATAATGCACAATTGTGAGGCAATTTTATCGAATATGTGAGGTGTTTATGGATAGCCTACCGTTCAGCAAAAAGGGACGTTTTTATAAGGGAAATTTGCATACCCATTCTACGGTATCGGATGGGATGCTCACACCAGAGGCGGTTTGTGCGGTATATCAGAAATTAGGGTACGATTTTGTGGCGATAACCGACCATTTTATGGCGCAATTTGATTATCGAATTGCCGATACTCGTGCTTTACGCACACAGACATTCACCACCCTCATCGGCGCAGAATTGCATACGGGCAGAACAGAATTGGGCAATTTATGGCATATCCTCGCCGTGGGGTTGCCATTAGATTTTGCGCCATATCCCGAAGGTGAGACGGGTGGAGAAGTGTGTGCGCGGGCGCTTGCGAGCGGGGCATTTGTGGCGGCGGCGCATCCGTATTGGTATATCCTCACCGAGAATGATATTTTATCACTCGGTGATATTCACGCCATTGAGGTGTATAACGGCACATCCGCCGACCATAACGATAAACCAGATGGTTGGTATATGTCGGATATGATGTCGATGCGTGGGCGGTTATATAGCACTTGTGCCACTGATGATGCTCACTTTCATGACCATCGTGCCGATGTTGGCTTGGGGTGGGTGATGGTGAAAAGTGAGGAACTCTCGCCAGAGGCGTTATTAGAGGCGCTTAAACGCGGTGATTATTATTCCAGCACAGGACCCGATATTTATGATGTGCAACGCAAAGGTGATCGGGTGATTATCCAATGTTCACCTGCCGATAGAATATTCATCACGGGTAGCGGATGGACGGCAAGAAGTGCATTTGGCAATGGCATCCGTGAGGCAGATTTAAGCCTGCGTGGCTTTGACAGTCCATTCATGCGAATCACCGTGCGCGATGCCAAAGGTGGGCGGGCATGGACAAGCCCTATCTGGTTATGATGTGCAGGATTTTGTAATAAGGGTTAAAATGGGCTTAATACTTTTCATGTTAGAATTTTTCAGAAATGTGTTATGCTCAAAAATTGAATTTTTAGCAATTAGGAGATGTAAACGTTGAAAAAGTTAAGCATTTTGATGATGATATTGAGTTTCGTTTTGGGGATGGTATTCATTGCATCGGCACAGGGGGATGTGATAGAACTGGATTTTGTGCATATTTTCAGTGATGATGTTCGTCCTGCTGTATTACAAGGGATTATTGATGAATATCAAGCGATAAATCCCAATGTGCGGATTAACGCCTATTCCACCAATTCCGATTCGGATTATGATGAAATTTTTAATAGTGCCATGGCAAATGCCGATTTAGGCAATGCGCCGAGCATTGTGCAAGTCGAAGACGGTCTGACGCAACAGGCAATTGATTATGGCTACTTTGTGCCGATTAGCGATTATGCCACCGAAGAACAAATGGCGACACTTGATGATGTATTCCCGTCTATTTTAGGCTATTTCATTGAAGGGGATGATTTATGGGGGATGCCATGGAATATCTCCAATCCTGTTTTGTATTATAACAAAGATATGTTCGTGGCGGCTGGATTAGACCCCGAAAATCCACCGCGCACCTTTGCCGAAATTGATGCCGCCTGTGAGGCGATTATGTCGGCAATTCCCCAATTGCGTGCGTGTATCAATTGGGCGATGAGTTCGTGGTATATCGAACAATGGTTGGCGATGAGCAATGAACTGTTTGTGAATAATGACAATGGGCGCTCTGGTCGCGCTACCGAAGCCTTATTCACCACGCCAACCATGCTCGAAATTGCGACATGGTGGGATAATTTAGATGGCAAAGGATATTTCACCTACACGGGTCGCCTGAACGATATGAATGGTGAAGGGGCGACATTCTTAACAGGATGTGCGGGCAAGGCGATGCGTGGTGGTTGTACGGCGATGACCATCAATAGCACGGCGGGCATCACCCTGATTCAAGGCTTTGCCAATCGGTTGGGTTTCAAATTGGGCATCGGGCGCTTGCCTGCGCCGAGCGAGTCGGCGACCAACGGTGTGACCATTGGTGGTGGCAGTTTGTTTGTGAGCGTTGACCAATCGGATGAAGAAATTCGAGCGGCAGTGGATTTCATCTTCTTCTTGACCAATACCGAAAATGCCGCCAAGTGGCATCAAGGCACGGGGTATATGCCCATTCGTCAGAGCAGTTTTGAGATGCTCATCGCCGAAGGGTTTTATGATGAAAATCCATTCTTCCGTATTGCCATTGACCAATTGGCAGAGACAACACCCAACCCCGCCAGCGCAGGTGCGGCACTGGGTCCGAATACGGCGGTGAAGGGCGAATTGTTGAGTGCATTCCAAGAATTAATCAACGGGCAGTTCGATTCGCCAGAGACCATCCTGCAAAAATTAACATCGGCGACCGAACGGGCAAATAGACAAATGGCAGATTATAACCGCGATTTTGAATAATCATCGGCACAGATTATAAAATT
>PGTJ01000426.1 GCA_002794515.1 Phototrophicales bacterium | reverse complement strand
TGAAACAATGGGCGACAACACCGTGAATTTGTTCATTGTGCCTTAATCCTCACATTGCAACGGGGTTTATTCTAGGCTACGATTCGCATATGAACTAAATTCTTTGTACACCCACTGAAAGGACTTTTATTTATGACACTTTTCCCACGTACCAGTGGTGTCCTCTTACATCCGACTTCGCTACCCGCCAAATATGGCATCGGCGATTTAGGAAAATCGGCTTACGATTTTGTCGATTGGTTGGTGAAGGCACATCAATCCCTTTGGCAAGTGTTGCCATTGGGACCGACTAGTTATGGCGATTCGCCCTATCAATGTTTATCGGCATTTGCGGGCAATACCAACCTGATTAGCCTCGATATGCTGGTCAACGATGGTTGGCTGACCGATGCTGATGTCGCCGATGTGCCGAACTTCCCCATCCATACCATCGATTTTGGACCGGTTATCGAATATCACAACAAGATGCTGGCATTGGCGTATAGCCGTTTCAAATCGAAAGCCACCCCCGCCCAACGCAAAACATTCGACAAATGGCGTGATGAAAATGCCACATGGTTGCCCGATTGGTCGTTGTTTATCGCTCTCAAAAACTTGCATGGTGGCAAGCCATGGGTGGAGTGGGATGAGGGCTTGGCGCTCAAACAGGCAGATGCTATCGCCCAAGCCAAAGAACGCCTTGCCGATGAGATTATCAAGCACGAATTTTATCAATGGTTATTCTTCACCCAATGGAGCGAAATTAAGCAGTATGCCAACAATGTCGGGGTGAAAATTATCGGCGATATTCCCATTTTTGTGGCGCATGATAGCAGTGATGTATGGGGCAACCGCGAGATCTTCCAACTCGACCCCAAAGGCAACCCAACCGTTGTGGCGGGTGTGCCACCCGATTATTTCTCGAAGACAGGGCAATATTGGGGCAATCCATTGTATAACTGGGATAAACTGAAAGCCACCGATTATCAATGGTGGATAGACCGCATCGCCTTTACCCTGAAGGCGGTGGATTACGTGCGGATAGACCACTTCCGCGGGTTCGAGGCATATTGGGAAGTGACGGCTAATCCAGAACGGTATGCCACGAAAAAATATGGCAAGTGGGTCAAAGCCCCTGGTGCCGATTTATTTAGCACCATTCAGAAAAAACTCGGTGATAGCCTGCCCATCATCGCCGAAGATTTGGGCGACATCAGCAAAGAGGTCATCGAATTGCGCGACCAGTTCAATTTGCCAGGGATGAAAATTTTGCAATTCGCGTGGAGCGAGCCGAAAAATCCGTTTTTGCCTCATAATTATGTGAATAACTGCGTGGTTTATAGTGGCACACACGATAATAACACCACACTCGGCTGGTGGCGCAATGAGACCGATGACAACACCAAGCGCTTTTTATCGGCTTATATCGATAAAGAGGTGATAGAACCGCACTGGACACTCATCCGCTTGGGCATGGCATCGGCGGCGCATACCTTCATCGCCCCCATGCAAGATGTTTTGGGATATGGCGCAGAGACGCGCATGAACACACCCGGACGCGAGAGTGGCAATTGGGGCTGGCGCTTCACCGAAGATGTGTTCAGCAACAATTATCATGACCGCCTCGCCTATCTGACATGGCTATATAGACGGCGCGCCGACCAACAAGTCGAGGTTTATGGCGATGTGGCTGTGACTGATGATGAAGACGAAACAGAAGGATAATCATGACCGATTTGCATTGGACACGAGCCGTTCATCATGACGGCTCTGGGTTGTATTTGTCGAATCCCGCCCCCAGATTGGGTGATGTGATCAAAGCCTATTTGCGGACACCCAAACACGCGCCCATCGAACGCATCTTTTTGCGGACAACGCCCGATGGCGAAAATCATCTCGAAGAGATGAAGCATCACAGCACACATCCTAATTACGAATTATGGGTGGTAGATTTCCCCGTCACTATGCCACGTAATCCGTATCGCTTTCTGATTGTATCGCCAACGGAAGGGTTTTATTATTACAACGCATTGGGCATCAGCCAAGTAAATTCGCCTGAATGGTACGATTTTAAGCTATTAGCCGATTTTTCTGCGCCCTCATGGTTGCCCAATAC
>PGTJ01000834.1 GCA_002794515.1 Phototrophicales bacterium | reverse complement strand
CTATTGAAGTAATCATATTGTTCAGATTGTACATCGAATACACCGATCAATTGCCCGGCAACAATCATCGGGATTGCCAATTCACTGGCTGTTTTGGGCAAGAAGCGATTAGGCAAATAGTTGGGTGTCTTTGTGACATCATTTACAATCACGAGTTCGTGTGTACGGGCACATAAAGCGACAAGACTTTGTGGGGCATTGATATTGATTTTATGTCCATATGTGACCATGATTTTGCCAATTTCACCCGCTCCACCCGATAAGACGAGGTACTCTTTTTGGTCATCGAGCAAATAAATATGGACATGAT
>PGTJ01000263.1 GCA_002794515.1 Phototrophicales bacterium | reverse complement strand
GCCCAATTCTAAGCTACAGGGTATCAACCGCTTGGCGGCGGTTTCTGCCACTTTTCGCCCGGTGGCGGTGCTACCTGTGAAGGCGATATAATCGACATGTTCGGTCAAAGTCGCCCCTGCGCGACCATCTCCATGAATAATCTGTACAACATCGCGTGGGATACCCGCTTCATACATCAATTTTATGCCATAATCGGATGTGAATGGGGTGATCTCGCTCGGTTTGAGGATGGCGGTATTGCCCGCAATAATCGCGGGGATGAGGTCGATGAATGCCAATAAAAACGGATAATTCCATGGGGATATCACACCGACCACACCATAAGGTTTATAAAATACTTTCGCCTGTTGGATGATTGGCACAACGGTACGCCGTCTTTGTGGCTTCAAAAATGTTGGTGCGTGATGAATATAATATTGCAGGATGTTGTCGAGGACGATGATTTCTAAAAATGCGCCCGAATCGGTCTTGCCCGTCTCGCGGCGGTTGATTTTGATGAGTGTTTCTTGATTCGCCCAGATTAAATCTGCCCATCGGCGGATATATTTCGTCCGTTCCGCGACCGATTTTTCGCCCCATGCCCGTTGTGCATCGCGGGCGCGTTCTACTGCTTCGATGATGTCATCTTTGTTGGTTTGTGGGACAGACCCAATAATTTCACCCGTGATAGGATTTTTGACATCGATATGTTCATAAGCGCCCGATTGTGCGCGTTGATTCAGTGCCATAATAAGCCTCTATTCCGATAAACAATAATTTTCACCCTATTATATGCCAAAGGCTTACGATTAGCGACAACGATTATCGAATCCTCATTTACCAAAAATCGACCATTATGATTTGCGTTCATTTCTGCTATAATACAATGCTCAAACATCATTATCGAAAGAAAAACCCCACCTATGGAACGTGTACAAAAATTGTTATCCCAAGCGGGCTACGGGAGTCGCCGCGCTTGTGAAGTATATATTGTAGAAGGGCGTGTGCGTGTGAATGGCGTAGTGATTACGCTCGGCGCACAAGCCGACCCGCTTAAAGATGTGATAGAAGTCGATGGTGAGCGCCTGAATTTGCGTGCCATCAAAAAGCAATATATCGCCTTTTATAAACCGCCGAATGTGCTTTCTACCAACATCGCTAACCATCAAGATGACCGCCCAACCGTGCGTGATATGGTGCCGATTGAAGGGCATTTATTCACCATTGGGCGCTTAGATGCCGATAGCGAAGGCTTGATGGTGCTGACCAATGACGGCGATATGGCGAATGAATTGGCACATCCCCGTTACGACCATACCAAAACCTATATGGTCACGGTGTATGGCAAGCTCGATAAAGAAACACTCACCCGTTGGCAAGATGGTATCTGGCTAGAAGAAGGGCGTTCTGCGCCCTGTTATGTCAATATCATGGAGACCACCCCCGAAACAACAGTTTTGCGGGTCATCATGACCGAAGGCAAAAAACGGCAAATTCGCCGTGTGGCATCGGCATTGGGGCATCCAGTCAAACGATTGGTGCGGACTCATATCGGTATGTTGGGATTGGGCAAACTTAAACGCGGTGATTGGGTAGAATTGAATAAATTGCAACTCCAAGAGATGCAAACCCCTGCACCAGAATTAGAATTCATCAAAAAACGGCGCAAAATTTTGCGCGAAACAGGTGGCAAATCCCGAAAATCGCATGGGGATAACAATAAAGGTGCATCGAATCAACGTGGTATGAACACACGTCCCAAATCTGAAGGCTATAAAGGGCGTGAATCCCGTTATGCGGATGACGAAAAACGCCCATATGGCAAAGCATCTGATGGCGATAGCCGTCCACCACGCCGACATGGGGATAATGATACTCGTCCACCGCGCCGTGGTAGTGATGGTGATAGTCAAAAACGCCCATATGGCAAATCATCTGATGGCGATAGCCGTCCACGTAAACCATCTGGCACATCGCGTAAACCAACATCGGCTCGGCGGGATAATATCAGTCGTGATAGTGGTACACACCGCGCTCCGCGTAAGCCTGTTACATCCAGAAGACCGAGTAGCAATAAACACGATGATGATTTAGAATAAGGAATGCTATTGGAGACACCGCCAATAATCGGCGGTGTTTGTTTATATCTTGGTTTGAGAGTAAGGACATGCAGTCTTTGACGATAGAACAATACGTCTCCCGCCAACCTGCGTATGCCTGGCGACGCTTTTTGTTGCGTGGACTAATCCGTACAGTGGGTTACACCTTCTTAGCCAAAGTATCATCCACAGGCAAGCATTATATCCCCAAACAGGGCGGATGTATCCTCATGATGAGCCATATCTCCGCCATAGACCCCGTTGTATGTATGGGGGAAATCACCAATCGTTATGTTATCCCCATGACCAAAATCGAGAATACCGAATCGCCCATTTTGCGTTTTTTCGTATGGTGGTGGGGGTCATATACCATCAATCGAGACACAGTAGACCGTCGCGCCCTCGAAACATCTATCGCCTTGCTGAAAGCGGGCAATATGATTTTGGTCGCCCCAGAAGGCACTCGTCATCCCGAAGGCATGGGCGAACCCAAAGACGGTATGGCATTCATTGCCACCAAATCCGATGCCATCATCTTGCCCGCCGCTATATCTGATACACAAACTTTCCGTGCGCGTTGGAAAACGGGCAAACGGGCGTTAGCGCATATTACGTTTGGACGACCATTCAAATTCAAAACGGACGGACGCTCACATATCCCGCGTGATGAATTGCGTCTGATGACGCAAGAGGCGATGTATCAATTGGCAATCGCCCAACCACGTCCAGAACTACGCGGTTTATACAGCGATATAGACCGCGCTACCACGACCACATTGCAATTTTTAGGAGACGAAGCAGTATGAGCATCACTATCGGTTTGAAAGGTGAACGGACATTTATTGTTGAAGAAAAACACACCGCTTATCATTTGGGCAGTGGTGGGGTGCATGTTTTTTCTACACCGTCAATGGTGTCTCTGATGGAAGGGGCGGCGGTCAATGCTATAGACCCCTTGTTACCCGAAGGGCAGATGAGTGTGGGAATCGAAATTTCTGCCAAGCACCTCGCCGCCACACCCATCGGCAAACGTGTTCGCGCCGAAGCCGAAGTGATTGGTGTAGATAAGCGCCGTGTGATGTTCGTCATTCAAGCATGGGATGAGCATGAACTCATCGGCGAAGCGACACACACCCGTTTTATTATCGATTTAGATCGTTATATACAACGTTTGAACGAAAAAAAGTGAGTGAAAGGGGGTAGGTTATGTTATCGATTATCAGAGGATGTACATTATTGGCGGTGAGCGGGGCGATGATCGAAGTGCAAGTCGATTTTGATCCACGTGCCAACTTGCCCAAATTTTATATTGTCGGGTTGCCAGATACCACTGTGCGCGAGAGCGAAAAACGGGTGACAACCGCTATTCGTAATAGCGGGTCACAATTCCCACAGAAAAAGTATGTTGTCAATTTGTATCCCGCCAATTTTCCTAAAAATGGTACTAGCCTCGATTTGGCGATAGCTGTTGGGGTATTGGGTGCGACCAATCAAGCCCCACCCGAAAAAATAAATATGGCAGTTTTTATCGGCGAATTATCACTTGATGGCAGTGTCAGACCTGTCGGTGGGATTTTGCCGATGGTCTATCATGCCCTTCGAGAGGGATTCAAAGCGGTGTATGTGCCAACGGAGAACGCCAAAGAAGCGGCATTAGTAGAAGGCATCACTGTTTATCCAGTGGAGTCGTTGGGGGCGCTCATTGAGCATTTTTATGAGATGAACCCGATTGAACCCCATCCTCATGACCTGTCTTATTCTTTAAATGAG
>PGTJ01000749.1 GCA_002794515.1 Phototrophicales bacterium | reverse complement strand
GAGTTGAACACATCCGATGTTGGGGCAAATTCGATGAGTTGCCCCCAACGAGTCTCTTTATCGTTGATAATATCTTTGCGGATATTATAGAAGGCGGTGTAATCAGACACGCGAAGTGCCTGTTGCATGTTATGGGTCACGATGATGATGGTGTAATCTTCGACCAATTCACGCATGAGTTCTTCGATGCGTTGTGTGGCGATAGGATCTAAGGCGGAGCATGGCTCATCCATCAAAATAACCTCTGGCTCAACAGCGATAGCGCGGGCGATGCACAAACGTTGTTGCTGACCACCAGAGAGCGCCAAGCCCGATTTTTTCAGGTCATTTTTCACTTCATCCCACAAAGCGGCACGACGCAAGCTGACCTCGACAATTTCGTCGAGGGTTGTTTTATCACGCACGCCCAACAAACGCGGACCGTAGGCGATATTATCG
>PGTJ01000825.1 GCA_002794515.1 Phototrophicales bacterium | reverse complement strand
GGTGCGGGTACACATGATGTCATCCCACAAATTGCCAGTGGGCGGGCGGATATTTTGGCTCAGGATGTTGCCATTTTGCCCGCCAACATCACCGTGATTTTATCCAATGGTAGCGAGACCACACCCTATCCATCGCCCGAAATCACACCCACCATAGCACCCGAAATTACACCCGAAGCGAATAATGATTTATAAATCTAAATCATGAATCAAGATGACCTCATCACCCAGTAAGTTGTCATCGGCATCAAAACCATTCAACCGCGTTAAATCGGGCGAGAAAACATCATACCACACCACTGATAGGTCATATTTACCTGTGGGC
>PGTJ01000178.1 GCA_002794515.1 Phototrophicales bacterium | reverse complement strand
TCATACCAAGTGATATTGGCACGCGGGCGATTAAGCCCCGTCCACTGATTGTCAGATTGCGCGATACCACCGAATTGTATAAATTGTGCATTGGTGACGGGATATTTATCAATCCAAAACCCAGACTCCAAACAAATGGGAGTTGTTGGTTGTTCATTGCTAATCCATTCATACAATGCACCCAACTGATTCATGGCATAACTCAATTGCGAATCATCGCTTCCCATTGTAAAACATCCAGCAGGCACATAGACCATTGGCACACCCGAAAAAGATTGTTCAATGGGTCTCCATGAAGAGTTAGTAATGATATTTGATACAGGGGAAGGGGTGATGGTCGCTGTTGGTGTCGGCACAAGGGTCTGTGTTGGGGTGAAAGATGGGGTTAAGGTTGGCGTTGACGTTGGCGTTGGGGTTGAAGTCCATAGTGTCGCCGTCAGCGTCAAATCTTGCCAATACAAAGCGGTTATCTGTGCATTGATGGTCACATCGAAATCGGGTGTTGGGGTCGGAGTCCAGACGGTTGCTGTTGCCGTGAGTATAGCACTGCGCGTATTTTGGGCAATCTGTTGAACATCAAGAGTCGGTGGAATCGGTGTGATAGTCGGGGTCGCCGTTGATGTCTCGGTCGGGGTTGATGTCGGTGTATGCGTGTCGGTTGGGGTATGGGTATCCGTTGGTGTGGGAGATGGTGTTGGCGTTGCCGTTGGTGTGGGAGATGCTGTGGACGTTGCGGTATCGGATGGTGACGGTGTTGCTGTTTCGGTAGCCAATATCACAACTGCTTGTTGAGAGGTTGCCGTTTGACCCACAAGGGCGATGATTGTCTCTTGTTGTGCGGTCAAGGTGATAGTGACCCAATCTGCCGAATTATTATTCTGCAAAATAACCCACAAAACACCCACTAGTAATAAACAAATAACCATAATACCAATCACAGTAAACCAAGTCTGATGCGGTTGAGCAGGTGGCTGTGTGACATAAAAGCCCCCTCCTGATAAGGGAATTGGTGTCGTTGTTGGTGGTTTAGGTGGCTGATAATAGGGTTGTAACTTGAAGGTGAAAAAATTGGTTTGTTCGCCATGTGTACCCGCAATTGCACCTTCAAATGCTTGGGCAAATGCGGTAATGGTTGGAAAACGCTGTGATGGATCTTTTGATAAAGCCCGTTGTAAAACCAGCATGACTGCCGATGGAATATCTGAGCGAACAACACTCAACGGAGTTGGCATATCATTCAGATGTTTATACATGAGCGCATGTTGGCTATTTGCCTCAAATGGCAGTCGTCCCGCCAACACCTGATAAATCATCACGGCTAGCGAATATTGGTCGGCGCTGGGCAAAGGCATTTCACCACGCCATTGTTCAGGTGACATATAGGATGGTGTCCCCATCACCACACCCGATTGTGTCAGATGGGTGGTCACATCCATGATCTTAGCGATGCCAAAATCAACCAAATAAGCTATCCCTTGTTGGTCGAACATGACATTAGCTGGCTTAATATCTCGATGAATGATGCCACGGTTGTGGGCATAATCTAGGGCGCTCGCCAATTGATTAAGCAATTGCGATACTTCGATTAATGAAGGACGTGGACGACGGGTTTCTACACTTTGCTTAATGCGTTCTTGTAATGAACCCCCTCGCAAGAATGGCATCACGATATAACTCAGATCACCGATGCTACCAAAATCATAAATTGGGATGATGTTGGGATGTTGCAAAGATGCCGCCGTTTGTGCCTCTCGGCGAAATCGCTCTAAAAATTCTACATTATTAGATAACCGAGATGAAATAACTTTAATAGCCACTTCCCGATTCAATTGCGGTTGGTATGCCCGATAAACAGCACCCATGCCCCCTGCGCCCAACAAATCGCGTAATTGATATTGCCCAATCATATGACCAGACAGATTATCGATGCTCATGTCCACTTCCTAAAAACGTCCCACATGCTGTTGAATATAGCATAAGATTATAACCACAAAATAAAAATGTCAGTAGTGCTTACGCCATGAATTAAAAGATAAAAACAATTGATAGCCCTGCTTATCATAATACCCAAAATCTTGATCTGCTACTACAACCGCCAATAAAGCCGATAACCAATCATTTTTGAACACTTTAAGCCAAAATCACGTATAACAATCGACAATACACTCATATGCAAAGGATAAATTTATGCGTCGCTTACTGGTTTGTTTATTGGTCATGCTCATCATAGTGCCTATTTCTGCACACGATTTGCAAACCGATGTTGATGATTTATTGATAAATTACGCCGATGCCGATGGTCCCGCAGTTGTGATTCAAATCACCACACCCGACCATACACAAACAGCCACCATCGGCTTAGCAGATGGAGAACGCCCAGCTACTCCTGATGATCGTTTTCGTATCGCCAGCATGTCCAAAACGTATGTGGCAACAGTGACATTGATGTTGGTCGAAGACGGCGTGTTCGCATTGGATGATCGCGCTAGTCACTGGTTGCCCGATGATGTGGTGGCGAACATCGCCAATGCCGATGTGGTGACAATTCGTCAATTATTGGCGATGCGAAGTGGGATTCCCGATTATCTCGATTTTGATTTTTGGCGGGCAATACAAAAAAATTTCAGTTATGAATGGACAGCACCAGAAGTCCTTACGTATGCTTATGATACCCCTGCTCTATTTGAACCCGATGTGCAATATTCTTATTCCAACACCAATTATGTGTTGATGCAATTGATCTTAGAAAAAGCGACAGGCATGAGCTTAGCTGAATTGATACGCGAGAAAATTTTAGACCCACTAGACTTGAAAAATACCTATACACAAATATCCGAAACGCACCCCAAAGGGTTTGTGAATGGCTATGTCGATATCGATGGGGATGGCGAATTAGATGATGTGACCAACATCAACGATGGTGCAGGCTTAGGTGATGGTGGATTGGTGTCGAACACGGCGGATATAACCACATTTTATCGAGCCTTGCTCCAAGAGCAAACCTTACTGAGCGAGCAAATGATGACAGAATTGCTGAATTTCGGCGATGATGGTGAAGGTGGTGGTTATAGTCTGGGGTTAGCTGAATGGGAGACCGAATATGGCACAGCATGGGGTCATTCGGGCGCGGTTATCGGATTTTTATCATTTGGTGTTTACTTGCCCGATGAAGATATCATTGTGGTTGCCCTCTCCGCCGACATGACTGTGGATATCGAAACTCTGGTCAATGATGCGTTATCATTGGTTATCGGTGAATAATAAAAATCCCCCGTCATGGGGGGTTTTTTATGCTCAGAAATCTGGAAAAGCCGATTTATCCTGCGCCATCACGCAACATCTGGGCGAATTCGCTCGGCATGTCGCTGGCTTCAATGGCGGTGGCTATCCGTTCTATATCATAGTCTACACGGATGAAATCCACCGTAACCTGACGACCATCCACCGCTAAGGTGATGTAACAGGCACGCGGGTCTTTATCTTTCGGTTTGCCCACACTGCCCGCATTGATGATATGCCGTCCACTCGGCAACACTTTGTGATATGGCAAGTGGGTGTGTCCGCAAACCAACACATCGGCATGAGCTTGGTCGAGGATGCGCTCGAAACTATCATCAGGGCGATCGGCATATAGATATTCGTTGATTTTACGCGGACTGCCATGTACCAATAACACCTTAAGCTCACCCATCTCCAACGGGATACTCTGGGCAAAAGTACGGAGATAGGCTTTATTCTCGGCGGTGGTGTGTTGATTCGTCCATGCGATAGATAACTTGCCGCGTGCTTCATCTTCGGGTGCTTTATAAGCACATCCGCAATCGTCACTATCATTCCCCACCCCTTGATCATAATTGCCCATGATGACGGGAATGTTGCGACTACGTATCATCTCGACAACCTCGTTGGGGAATACGCCATACCCGACTAAATCACCCAAACAATACAAGTTCTCGGTCAATCCACGCGCCTGCATATCGGCAAATACTGCCTCCAGTGCGGGTAGATTGCCATGAATATCACCAAAAATCGTTATTGTAGCCATTGCAAACACCTTTCATTGTTATCGTTTTTAATAGTGTAGTACATCAATGGGCGCATCCAAAACGATTTAATTGGATATTGGCTATTTCTTAAACGAAGTGTCTAAATTGAAAGAATCACAAATGAATTCAATTTCAACATGATATTTAGCAAATGTCGACACAAATTCTTTCCATTTCATATCAGCAGCTTGGACAATCGGCGCGATTTGCGTTTCATATTGATAATGTGCAACAGCAAGAGCGATAAATTTTCTATCGCTTGGATCAAAGCCCTGTAAATCATGATCTTTTGGAAATTCTTGGTAATCATCAGTATCAAGATATGTAATGGGTATCTGGATGATATACTGCTCGTTCATGATATTATTCAACATCCAACGAACAAACATCTCGCCATAAGTACCTTCATAATATCTGAATTGTTGTCGATATTCATCTAAAATATGACTACCGTGTTGACCACTATCAATGACAATTTGCAAATTACCTGTTGTGCATTGAAAAAGCAATAAACGGCATTGCTCAATACATGTTACGGTTGTCTGAGGCGATTTATTGCTGTCGCCAGTTGAACCAATAATCACATTGGTATCAAGAATTTTGCGTTTCATAGTTTTGCTTCTGCCGTCTGATACCCGCTTGTGCCATCTCAAACATATCTGTCGTCATATCACCAAAGAAACTCGGTGGCCAATTGCGTATATTCCCCAACAAGTCAACTTCTAAAGATTGTATACCAGACACACCATTCGGTGCATCACAGAAATAGAGAGCCGTTTTATCAGTATTAATTTGCTCTTCTGCTATACGCCGTTGTAATCGTCTCAGTAGATGTTCACTATGACTTTCAATAATCAACTGAATATTCCGATTCTTGATAACATCGATAAACACATCAGCCAGCGCAGATTGTACAGATGGATGAAGATGAAGTTCTGGTTGCTCTAAAATAATAGTCGACCCCATTGGCACATAATAACACAGCACCAATACGGGTAAGACTTGCGATACGCCAATGCCCATATCTGTAATTAAAACGGGATGGCTGTTTTTTGTGCGACGAAGGCGTACTTCATATTGAATACCACCTTGTATCAGGGGGGTGGCTTCAAAAGAGTGTGCTAAACCCAGTTTTACCAATGCCTCCGCAATCGCCTTTTGAAGTGGTTTATATCTACCTTTACCTGTTTTAGCAATGACATTATCATCTTTGCCAGCCAGTAAAGCAGGAATAGCCAACTCACCTTTTAGCCCCACATCTGTCGGTTTCTCTCCACCCCATGAATAAATCCGTTGTGGATATTCACGAAGTGGTCCAAGATAATAAAGGCGTTCAAATTGTTGTTCAAATTCGAGGATAATATCACTTAAATAATCCGTATCTTGATAAAATCGTATGGCTTCATCAGAAAAACCATAACATTTTTGTGGTTCTACACGCCTTGTACGAGGACGATTCGGCGGGCGCTTCGGCTCGTATCCATTGACATTGACTTGTATCGAATAATCATTGTTATCGGTTTTGGTCATCACGACAAAAAATTTATCATGAGTATATGACAATCTTTCTACAAATGTCTGTTGTGTGTCGGCATGTATCGTTGTCGAAAAATCGAGATAATCGATAGATATTTG
>PGTJ01000300.1 GCA_002794515.1 Phototrophicales bacterium | reverse complement strand
ATAATCAGACAGAGCAACATTGCATCAGCCATTTTTTAAGGAAAAAAGAGATTATGCAATATGAACGTCTTGTGAATTGGGCGCGGGATGAGGCGGCGCAACGCCAACCCAGCCAAAAGTATGTGACCATTTGGGCATCTGTGGAATGTAGCAATCATATCGCCCTCAAACAAGTGAAAGCAGGGCGAAAATTGCGCTCCAAAGCCCGATATGATGGTTATCAGGCGCTTGATTGCCCGGTTATTGTGCAAATCAATGATTGTGGGTCATATAATAAAAAGATGGTCCTCACCGCAGGGTCTGGTGCATTTGCTTTCAAATTTACCACAGAAGATAACCAATCATTTGAGGTGATTTATGTCAGTGCTTATCTGACAGATGACCTGCAAGATTTAACCGCGATTGCCCTTGTGCCACAGCAATATTTAGATATATGGGCGGCATTTGAACTGATGTGTTCTAAGGCGGTGCGTCCACGCATTAAACGTCGTCGTGATGTGTATATCATCGGTGGGACAGATGCTTTTTTTGATCCCACAGTTGATTGGTCAGATGTGATCTTGCCCCAAGAGCTTAAACAACAATTATATGATGATGTTGAATCGTTCTTTAGTGAAGGTGTTGGGATTTATAAAAAGTTGAAGCTGGTGCCATTTCGCAAAATTTTGTTGGCGGGTGTCCCTGGCACGGGCAAAACCATGCTTTGTGCCGCCCTTGCTCGGCACGCCATTGCCCAACGGCGTATTGTTGTGTATGTATCGGGGTCTGATCGGGATGGGGCATCGTTCGAGAAGATTCAACGGGCATTTCAAGCTGTTGCTGCGGCACGTTTTCCCACATTGTTGGTGGTCGAAGAATTAGATGCATATTTGCGCGGTGATGATAAGGCGCGTATCCTCAATGTGTTGGATGGCATCGAGTCGCCCAATAATCCACAAGGGTCGTTGATGATCGCCACCACCAATTATCCCGAAGCGATCGATGAACGCCTGACCAAGCGACCCGGTCGGTTAGACCGCATTTATGTCATCCCTGTCATTCAAGATGAAGCACAAGCCGAAGCCATGTTACGCCATTATATGGGCGAGCATTGGCACGACTCGTTCAGCGTGGTCATCCCCGATTTGATAGACCAACCGGGTGCATTTGTGCGTGAAGTGGCATTACAAGCGCGTATGTTGGCGGCGCATAACCGCCAAACCGAGGTCACTCTCGAATTACTCGAAAAATCGGTGGATAGCCTCTCTTATCAGATGAAAGCCGAGCGCGATTTCATCATCCAACGGCGGGGGATGGGGCTGACCAATAACAAACCGCGCATTCGCCGTGCAGGATTTAATCCATAGGCTTGGGTTTTAGCAACTGATAATCGAACCCGTTCATATGGATGACCTCGAATAATTCATAATACGCATCTATCGCCAGATTGACGGGTGGTGGGTAAAACCGCGCCCGTAAGATGACCAATCCAAACGATTGATTCGCCAACATTTGCACCAGCTCAGTGCTATCATACGCGCCAACTTGGTCGAGGATATATAACACAACTGGATTAGTGATGATTTCGCGGTTGGTCGCAAAGCTAAATCCTGCTTCTTCGCTCAATATCAACACATCATCAGGAACTTCGTTGATTCGCGCCACAATTGCATAGCCATTGGCGATGTCTTGTTCGGTGGTCAGATGTCCAATATCGGCATATCCACCTGCGATACGCCCTGCCGAGTCGAAAAATGCGTTATCGGCATTCGGTTGTATATCGAATATATCGGCAATCTGGCTGAATACCGCCCCTGTGGTGGGCATGTGCAAGGTGGCACGGGCATAGATGATATACAAACTTGGGGTGATGATCATCAGCCCGATGGTGAGCATCGGTGTAAGCGGTCTGAGCGGATTGATGACCAGGACGCTGGCATAATTTTTTCTGAATTGCCATCCACGATTGAGTGTTCTGCTGATGAATATCCCGCTCAAAATGCACATGGCAGAAATCGCCGTTGCATAATAACTATCCCCTGCGCCCCATGTACCAGATGCCAATGCGCTCAGTATCACATTACATCCGAACCACAAGGCATAAATGGAGATGCGGTCGAAATACACATCATAGACGATTTGCAGTATGGCGGGGATGAGCAATGCCAGATGCAAGCTGATGAACAGGCGCACCAACCCCGTTGCTTGGTCGGTGAGGTAATCTTTCACATTGGCGGTGATGGTTTGTGTCCACCAATGTCCATCGGTGGTGATGGTGAATATCACGAAGATGCACACACCGACAACGGCAAACCCCGTCCCCCAAACGAATGCCCTGCGCGGGTTGCGGATGAATAAAAAGAGTAATGCAGGGATTGCGGTGAACGCCGCCAATTGCTTGGTATATCCTGCGATGATCAGTGTGCCTAATCCGATCAATAAAACCCATCGCCTGCGCTGTGTATCTTCAATTTCGTTCACATGTGCCAATAACACAATGGCGATGGTCTCGAACATGAACATCGAGATATGTTGGCGAAATAGCGGTCCGATATGATACACAATGTTAGAACTCAGAAATGCCAATCCAGAAGCCAACGCCACCAGTCGTGTCAGTGTTTTATCGGCGTGGGGTATCGTCCGATAGGTTTCACGATACACCACCCAACCAATGAGTGTCGCTGTAATCAGCGTGGTGATAAAACTGAACAAGCGCCCATACCAATATCCCGCGCCAAAGAGCCATGCAAATGGCACAAGAAAGACATGATACATCGGCGGGTAGATGCTCCCATAAAAAGGATATTGCTCGATATCTGCATAAGGCGATTTGAATTGGCTGAGGAGCATCACATCATGTAATTCAAACCCCTCACCTTGATCATAATCGAATGGGAAGTGAATCAGATTATGGGCGTATATCCCATATACAACAAAATGAAAAAACAACCATGCCAGCCCGATGAGCAGTAATGTATGAATGATGGTCAAGATGGGGCGGGGGAGTGGTGGGGATTGGGTCATCGCATATCCTCTTAGGCGGGGTCATCCCCAAGCGGGATGAGGGTTAATCCGAGCAAGGTGAGGCTGATCATCACCACCAGACCAACCGTCTGAATCGGTCCGATGCCACCCTCTCTGCCGACATCAATAATATCAATGGCAAAAATGCCAACCGTGCCAATTATGCCGATTGCCACACATAACATGCCGAGCGTCTTTTTGGTGAATGTGAATTTTTGATTAAACATAGTGACAGATTATATCAAAAATCTGTCACTATCATAGGGGATTAGAGCATTTCT
>PGTJ01000032.1 GCA_002794515.1 Phototrophicales bacterium | reverse complement strand
ATCCAAGAACCTACCCTACAAAGTCGAACAGATGTTATGATACAATGGGAGGCTTCAAAAATTGCTGTGTCAAGAAATCGATTGGTTCACGATAAATCAGATACATCTCTTCCCGTTCATCGACCACTGCATAATACACCGCTCGTCCATTAAATTCTGTCGGGTTGCCGATAGAGATGGTGTGGGTAGTGCCATCATCCATTGTGAACAACACCGAAAAATAATGCCGTCCATCCGATAAAAACCCATATTCGGTCAATCGTTGCGCTTCTGGGATGAATTGATGGGCATAGGGCATGATAACCAATGTCCGTTCGATGTCTTGCATGGCGGTTTGGTCGAGGCTGACACCTTCGATAAACGGCAATGTCCATAAGCGGATGGGATTGCGGGCGAATGTCACCGATTGACCCGAATTGGGGTCTAATAAGCGTATGGCTTGGATGGCGCTCGCATCCAATCCTATATACACCCGATTATCACCAAATCCTTGATTGGTTTGGTCGGTTGGTTGAGCCGTTGGCTGAATAGCGCTTGGATTGCGAGGTTCTTGGATGACCACCAAAATCGCCAATACGATAAAAATCACCAATAGACCGAATAATGTCGGCAATCCACGTCTCATCGTCTGCTCCGTCTGAAATAGATAGCTCCGCCAATGCCAATCAAAGCACCAGGCATGATGAATAAGGTGAGCAGAGCGATTTGGTTCAGTTGTGTATTCACATCTACAAAAAGTGTTGGCAATCCCGAACTAGTGGCAGTAAAACCAAATGAGACGGTATCCTGATACCCGGTGAGCCATTTCACGGCATTCACCAACAAAATGCCATTGCCCGCGGGTGTAGCAATTTGACCATCGGTGGCGAAATCGCTATCACCAATCAAGACGATGCGCCCGCCGTCTTCACCATCTGCCGCCCATGCCACAATGGTCATTTGCCCCTGAAAATCTTCATTTTCATCATATTGATAAGCGTTATTGAGCAAAACTTGGGCGATATTTGTCTCGGCATAACTCTGTGGCGAGGTGGCAATCACACGCCCATTGTTCACAGGTGGTTCATCATCTACGGCAATCGGTCGGGCGATGCGGAATTGTGTGCGCGAGTTTATGTCGGTGGCTGGGTCTATATCGCTGGATATGGGCGAATCGAAAATCTGATAGCTGATCACATCCAACGGCGTATCACCACTCACAGCATAATCCACCGCCACCGCATCTAATAATGCCAAACCCCAATTATTCCATAAATATTGATTAAACGGGTCATCTTCGGTCAACACCCGTTCTTCACCACCCGCCACATCAGCCAAAAGTAACAATCCCCCACCCCGCTTGAGGTAATCATCCAATAAGGCAATCGCCTCACTACTCAGACGGCGCAACGGACGCGCCATGATGATCACATTCACATTATCAGGGATGGCGATATTATTGGCGATGATGTCATTTTGTAAATCGACCAATTCAATATTATAACCCTCAAAACGCAATAACTGCCCCGACAGCGACATACCGTTGCTAGATACATCATTCGGAGAACGCCCACCAAAGCCAATATCATACAATACGGTGTAATTGCCTTGCGTGAGTAGACGGTTAATAGCATTGGTCATATCGCGTTCTTGACGTTCTCCCATTGGGACATAAACCACACTGTTAAAATCGACTGTGCCATCTTCTAATAAATACGAGATGAACACATCACCGTCTTCGGCATTAAATAGGGCGGCGATGCCGGGTTGGGCGATGGGGTCTATATACGCACGGGTGATTTTACCACCCGATTCAATCTCGTATTGCCGAAAGAATTGGTCGTCTAATTCGCGCAAACCGATATTCGAGGGAGAATAAAATGCCGTAATACGAATATCCCGATTCAAATCACGCAACACGCGCAAGGTGGTCGCAGAGAGTGTATAGCTCCCACGCATGGTCATATCCACTGTGATAACGGCGCGTTCCACATAAATATAAATCAAGACCACAATACCAATGAATAACACCGTCGAAAATACCGCTATGGTGCTTTGGCGGATGCGCCCACCCGTGAAGAAGTCGATAAAATCGCGTGGGGCAATCAACAACCATCCGCCCAAGCCGATGATGCCCAAACCAACACCCAACCACGCAAATACGTTCATTTGCCCTTCCCACAACAGGGCAATGACCGCCAATAAAATACCAAATGCGCCGATAAAACTGAGGATTTGCCCAATATCAGCGCGTGTGAAGATCACTTCGCGTTCTCGTCTCATGGCTAACGCGCCCTCCGTAGTTCTAATAAACGGATCGTGATGAACAAGGCAATCATGATAATCCCCGCAAAATAAACCGCATCTTCGGCGCGGAATAATCCCACGGCGAAAGAGGTCGAATAATGCCCCTGCAGGCTCAATTTGCGGAGCAATTCAGCCAGTTCAAAACTGGCGACAATATTCCCCGCCAAATCACCCAGCCACATCAATAATAAGAACGACATGCTCAAAAATGCCGCCATGACTTGGCTATCGGTGATGGCAGAAAAGACCACGCCCACCGCCAACATCGCACCACCATACAACCAGATACCGATATAAGCACTGGCGGCGATTCCCAAATCGGGGAAGATGCCCAAGCTATTCAAAATTATCGGATACACCAGCGTGCCGATAAGCAGTAACGAATACAACGCCCACGCGCTGAAAAATTTGCCGACCACAATCGCCATATCACTCACGGGGGCAGTCAATAATAATTCAACTGTGCCTTCGCGGTTCTCTTCGGCGATGAGGCGCATGGTCAACAATGGGGCAAAAAATACCATCACAAACGAGAGGAACAACGGCACAGAGGCAGGATTTGCCGCCCGTGTGGTGATGCTCATAGTGAGGTCATTATTGAAATACAATCCCATCAAGCCATAAAATGCGGCGGCGATGAGATACGTCACAGGTGTGGTGAAATAATGCGCCATTTCGCGCCGAAAAATTGTCCACATGGGTCACTTACCTACAATTTCTAAGAAAATATCCTCTAAGGTCATGGCAACAGGGCGCAATTCGCGCAAGCCATACCCTGACGAGAGGATTTTTTCGACCAATTTGCCCCGAATATCCGCATCTTTTTTGGCGCGCAAATTAAATCCACCCGCCACAGGTGTCACCGATTCCACCCCTGTTAGCCCATTCAACAAGGTTATCACCTTCTGCTGATCGCGTTTAGGGGCATCGATTTCGAGATACAGATGATCGTTAGGATACAATTGTTTGCGGAGCGCTTCGGGTGTGCCGTATGCCACCAATTTGCCCCGATTCAAAATGACCACACGATCACAAATCTGTTCCGCCTCAGAGAGGATATGCGTGCTAAATAGCACAGTGTGCGATTTGGCTAATTGGCGAATTTGCTCACGCACTTCGATGACTTGTTGCGGGTCTATGCCGATGGTCGGCTCGTCTAAAATCAACACCTGCGGGTCATGGACAAGCGCCTGTGCCAATCCGAGCCGTTGGCGCATCCCTTTAGAGAGCGTCCGTACCAACGATTTACGCCGTGCAATGAGGTCGACTTTCTCCAATGCCGTTTGTACTGCCTGTTTGACTTGTGGGGTATGGCGTAATTTCGCCCAAAAGGTGATGTATCCCTCAACGGTCATATCGGGATATAACGGAATGCGTTCTGGCAGATAGCCAACTTTCTCGCGGACTTCAAAAGATTCCGCGCTCACATCATACCCCGCGACCACTGCCTTACCAGCGCTGGGGGGCATATAACCCGTAAGGATACGCATGGTGGTGGTTTTGCCCGCACCATTCGGTCCGAGTAGCCCCAAAATTTCGCCCTGCTTGGCACTGAATGACACCGCATCGAGCGCCACATGCGCCCCATAGTGTTTGCTGAGTTCTGTTACCTCTATCATACATGTTTGCCTATCGGTGATAAATCTCATGTTGATTATACACACCCATAGACATGGTAGCAGGGAGACGTAAAAATATTTGAACAAAACAAACAATAACTTCGCACAAGCGGTCTATTGACATCCAACCCAAAACAGACATTTAATTAGAGAAGAATTTCACAAACACACTTATCACATGGAGGGAACTATCATGTCTGTTATCGTTGAGTCGTCTGCCATTATCCCCGCCCCACCCCAAGCCGTTTATGATTTACTCGCCGATTATCGTGTCGGGCATCCGTCTATTTTGCCCAAGCCCTATTTTGTCGCGCTGACTGTTGAAGAAGGTGGCGTGGGTGAAGGCACGATTTTCCGCGCCGATATGAATGTTATGGGGCAAAAATCTTCATTCCGTGCAAAAGTCACCGAGCCAGAACATGGCAAATTATTGCGCGAAACCGATTTAGATACAGGTACTGTCACCGATTTTATCGTCACACCAGCAGGAGATGGTCAAACCCAGTTGACCTTCCGCACCGACTACAAGGTGAAAAATTTCATAGAACGGTTGATGATACCATCGATTCTCCGTCGCATGTATAAACAAGAATTGGGCAATATTACCGAACACTTCAAAAAATAGTCTGTGCAATGTTTCACCATCATTCTTTTATCAACATCTGCTAAAATGAATGATGGTGATTTTTTTTGATATACAAAAGGCACATTATGACCACATCCACAAAAATCCGCGTTGGTGTGTATGGTGCATCGGGCTATGCGGGGCAAGATCTAATCGAAATTTTAGCCAAACACCCCCAAGTCGAAATCGTCTTTGGCACATCCAACACCTATGCGGGCGATATTATCCCATTCACATCATTGCGCTATATTCCATCGGATGATGCGCCGTTATCTTTGGTAGATGCCGTCTTTTTGGCGCTCCCGCATCAGACATCGGCGAAAATGGCACATTTGGCGCTTTCGCATGGCAAAAAGGTGATCGACCTGAGCGCCGATTTACGCCTCGATACCCCCGAATCATATGCCAAATGGTATCATGAGCCACACCCACATCCCGATTTGTTACCGACTCCCTATGGCTTAGTGGAGATAAACCGTGAAATTTTGCGCGGGATAGACCGCGTGGCGGTGCCAGGGTGCTATCCGACCACCACATTGTTGGGTTTGTATCCCCTGCTGACTTCTGGCGCATTAGCACCTCATACACCGATTGTTGTCGATGCGAAATCGGGTGTATCTGGCGCAGGACGCGAGCCAAAACCCAATACCCATTTTGTCGAGGTGTTCGGCAATTTTTCGCCCTATAATGCGGGGCGCACACATCGACATGTGGGGGAAATGGAACAAGAAATTGCCAAACTCGACCCACAAGCCGGGGCATTAATATTCGTACCGCATTTACTGCCTGTCGACAGAGGGTTGATGGCGAGCATCTATGTGACGCTGAATGATGGCTTCACCAGCGACCAAGCCCAACATCTATATGAAGAAATTTATGATGGCGAGGCGCTGGTGGATGTGTTACCACCCAAACATCACGCCACACTCAAACATGCTGTACGCACCAATAAGTGCGTCATCAGCCTCAATCCTGTGTTGCCCAATTTGCTCCATATCACCAGCGTGACCGATAATTTACGCAAAGGCGCGGCGGGGCAGGCGGTGCAAAATTTTAACCTGATGTATCACCTAGATGAGACCACAGCCCTGCTATGAGCAAACAACATCGCCCTGTCGTGATCAAAATCGGCGGTCATGAATTGACCGATGGACAATTTTTGAATGGATTGGCACAAACAGTTAAGAATTATCCCGCGCCTGTGGTCATTGTGCATGGTGGCGGGGCAGAAATTAGCGATATGCAAGAACGATTGCATATCGAGCCGAAAAAAGTGGATGGCATTCGCATCACCGACCAAGCCTCGTTGGATGTGGTGGTGATGATGTTGCGCGGCTTGGTCAACACACGCCTTGTACAAATTTTCACCGAAGCGGGTGTAGATGCGCTTGGTGTTTCGGGTGTCGATAGAGGCTTAATCCGCGCCGTGAAGATGCGCCATGCGTATATCGATATGGGCTTCACGGGGGATGTGGTCAAAGTGCGCGGGGAGATCATCCGAAAATGGCTCGAAGATAAAATCATCCCCGTCATCGCGCCGATTTGTATGGGGAGCGATCCTGTGATGGTCGCCCCACAAGCCATTTATAATGTGAATGCCGACCATGTGGCGGGTGCGGTGGCGAATGCCATTCATGCCGAAAAAATTGTCTTTCTGACGAATGTGGCTGGGGTGATGGTCGAGGGTGTGGTACAACCGCATCTCACACCCAAACAAGCCACGCAACTCATCAAAGATGGTATCATTCATGGTGGTATGATACCAAAAGTACAAACCGCCTTGCATGTGGTAAAATTAGGCGTACCACAAGCCGTTATCACCAATTTAGAAGGCTTAAAATGGGACACAGGCACGATATTTAGTGGAGCAGAGAAATGATACCCGACATTCAACAAACCGTCACGCGTACCGAACAACTGATACAAGATGAGCATGATGTCATTTTACAGACCTATAAGCGCCCGCCGTTTGTGTTGGTGCATGGTCAAGGGGTGCATGTGTTCGATAGCACAGGCAAAAGTTATCTGGATTGGGTGGCGGGAATCGCGGTCAATGCGCTCGGTTATGGTGATAAAGATGTGCAAGCTGTTATCAATCAACAACTGGCGACGGGGTTAATCCATACCAGCAATTTATATCATACCGTACCACATGTTGAACTAGCGAAACTGCTCACCGAAAAATCATTCGCCGACCGTGTGTTTTTCACCAACAGTGGCACAGAAGCCAATGAAGGGGCGATCAAATTCGCTCGCAAAGTCGCCTACGAAAAAGGGTATCACGATAAAACCGAATTGGTGAGCTTTAGCAATGCCTTTCATGGGCGCACGATGGGGTCGCTCTCGCTGACACCCAAAGAAAAGTATCAAACAGGCTTTAAGCCGCTATTGCCCGCCATTCGCGGGGCAGTTTTCAATGACATCGAAAGCGCCCGTGCGGTGATTAATGCTAATACTGCTGGGGTTTTAATCGAGCCGATACAAGGCGAAGGTGGGATTAATGTCGCCACACCCGAATTTTTAGCCGAATTACGGGCATTATGCGATGAACACGATGCCTTGCTCATTTTTGATGAAATTCAATGTGGCATGGGACGCACAGGCACGCTTTGGGCGCACGAAGCCTATGATGTAAAACCCGATATAATGACGCTCGCCAAGCCACTGGCGGGTGGATTGCCCATCGGGGCAATTTTGGTCACAAACGAAGTGGCGAGTGCCATCCAAGTGGGCAATCATGGGTCGACATTCGCGGGCAATCCATTCGTGACTTCGGTCGCCAAACATGTGCTAGAACGCCTATCTGCGCCCGAATTTTTAGCGCATGTGCGCGAAGTGGGCGGTTATCTCCAAGAAAAATTAAAATCCCTCACCCACCCCGACATTGTTGAGGTGCGTGGGCGTGGCTTGATGGTCGGGCTTGAATTCAAACGCGAAGTAGACCCCATCATCCAAGCGGGTTATGAACACGGCTTATTGATGGTCAACGCAGGGACGCATGTCATCCGTTTTGTGCCACCGCTCATCATCGAAAAACATCATGTGGATACGCTATACGATAAATTAACCCTCATTCTGGAGACATTTTGATGACGCAGTTTTCATTTCCAAAAGGCTTTCGTGTGGCGGGTGTTGCGTGCGGATTAAAGCCGAATAACTTGCTGGATTTTGCTATGATAGTCAGCGATGTGCCATGTATGACGGCGGGTGTATTCACCACCAACATGGTCAAAGCCGCGCCTGTGTTATTGGGCATAGAACGATTAGCAGGATTTAGCGATGCGATTCGTGCTGTTGCTATCAACACAGGTTGTGCCAATGCCGCCACAGGTGAACACGGCTTGCAAAATGCACGGGCAACGGCTAAAGCAGTGGGTGATAAACTCGGTGTTGATGAACATCATGTGTTGGTCATGTCTACGGGGGTGATTGGCACACAATTGCCGATGGATAAAATTCGGCATGGCATTGATTTAGCCGTTGAGCAATTGGGTGATGATTGGCAATCCACCGCCAAAGCCATCATGACCACCGATACGGTGCATAAAATGGCATCGGTCATGGTAGATACGCCCGATGGCAGTTATACCATCGCGGGGATTGCCAAAGGCGCGGGCATGATTGCCCCTAACATGGCAACGATGCTGTCGGTCATCGTTACCGATGCGAAATTAGCCCCTGGTCAGGCGCAAATGATGCTCAGACAAGCCAACGACCAAACATTTAATTGCATCACGGTCGATGGTGATATGAGTACCAACGATACCGTCTTGCTATTGGCGAATGGCATGAGCAACGTGACAATCGATACCGAAAGTGCCTATGTCCGCTTTTTAGATGGTCTTGTTTCTGTATGCAAACAATTGGCACAGGGCATCGCCCGTGATGGTGAAGGCGCGACCAAATTGGTCGAGATCAACATCACTGGGGCATTCGATGATGCCTCTGCCCGCAAAATTGCCGATGCTGTCGCCACATCGCCATTGGTCAAGACAGCAATTTATGGTGGCGACCCCAATTGGGGACGGATTATGGCGGCGGCGGGGCGTGCTGGTGTGGCATTCGATCCGAATCGTGCCGTGTTGTGCATTGCTAAAGGGGTAGATTTTTATCGCATAGAAAAGTTATCAACAGGTTTGGTGATTTTCGCCAATGGCACAGGCACAGATTATGCCGAAGCCGATGCCAAAGCTATATTTGCCGAAGATGAAATCACCATCATCCTCGACCTGAATATCGGCACTGGTCTGGCTTCGGTCTGGACATGTGATATGAGCCACGATTATATTTCCATCAATAGTCATTATCGTTCTTGAAAATATATTTTTAGCACACACAAAGGAGTTCCAAAATGAAAATTGTTGAATTGATGACCGTTGAGCAATTTAAGAGCGCCTTCCCCGTCATGCGTCAACTGCGCCCGATGGAAGAAGAAGAATTTTTGAATCTATTGCAAATCATGATCCCGCAAGGATATCGTTTATTGGCGGTGTATGAAGATGATAACAGCACCGAACCGGTGGCATTAGCAGGATTTCGCCAATCCACCACCCTGCTAAACGGACGGAGCATCTATATCCAAGACCTTGTGACGGCAGAAGGACACCGCTCAAAAGGATATGGCACTGCACTCATTCAACACATCGAAAATATCGCCAGGGGCAATAATTGCGATTATCTATGGCTGACATCGGGCATTCATCGCAACGATGCCCATCATTTTTATGAAGACAAAGGTGGCTTTAAGCGGTCATCGTATACATTTCGCAAATATCTAAAGTAATATCACCACGAAAGGATAGGATATGACTGGATTGTTGGCGCTGGAAGATGGACGGGTGTTCACGGGCATCGGTTGGGGCGCAGAGGGCGTTCAAACAGGTGAATTGGTGTTCAACACGTCTATGACGGGTTATCAAGAAATCCTCACCGACCCATCGTATTACAAGCAGATTGTCACGATGACCGTCTCACATGTGGGCAATACGGGCATCAATATCGAAGATGTCGAATCGGCAAAGGTATGGGTATCTGGATTTGTGGTGCGCTCGCTCAGCCCAGTGGTCAGCAATTGGCGCAATCGTGGCGACTTAAATAGTTATTTATGCGAACAGGGTGTGATTGGTCTGAGCGAGGTGGATACCCGCGTGCTGGTGCGCCATATCCGTAGCAAAGGGGTGATGCGGGCGGCAATTGCACATGGCGAACAGGCAAAAGATGCCGATGCGCTCATCGAATTAGCCCGCCAATCGCCCGATATGTCGGGTTGGAATTTGGTGGATGATGTCACCACGCCCGAACCATATAACTGGACGGAACATAGCGACCCACAGTGGTATCAGACCTACGCCCAAGATGACAACGCCCCACTCATCATCGCCTATGATTATGGCATTAAACACAACATTTTACGCATGTTGACCGACAGAGGGTTGCGGGTGCGTGTTGTGCCTGCCAATATGCCCTATGATGAGGTTTTGGCGCATAACCCTGCTGGGGTATTCCTGAGCAACGGACCAGGCGACCCCGCCGCCGTCACCTACGCCATTGATAATGTCAAAAATTTAGTCGGAAAAGTGCCTGTATTCGGCATTTGTCTGGGACACCAAATTTTAGGCTTGGCATTGGGTGGCAAAACCGAAAAAATGCGCTTTGGGCATCGGGGTGGCAACCAACCTGTGAAGAACATGCTGACAGGACATGTCGAAATTAGCGCTCATAATCATGGCTTTGCCGTCAGCCACGACAGCAATTTGGGCGGGGCAGAAGTGACTCATATCAACCTGAATGACCAAACAATAGAAGGCATTCGGCACGAGGAATTGGGTGCATTCAGTGTGCAATATCATCCCGAAGCATCACCCGGTCCGCATGACTCGTTGTATTTGTTTGATGAATTCGTGGCACGGGTGAAAAAACACTAAACAATCGCATTCACATGCACCGATTGGTGCCCTAATATGGGCGATACAAACACTTCATCGCTGATGTATCGCCCAATGAAGGCATATTTGTCATCTTTCAATGACGATACTTCAATAGATAACAAGACTTGATACACTCGTCCAATCATATGCTGATGTGCATTGACAGGGGATGCGGTCACAATCACCTCGCCATCTAACAATTCTTGTGGGGTATTGGTCTCGGCAGAGAGCAAATATTGTTCTGCCGAAATCCGATTTTTGGTGGATATGCCCATCGCCTACCCTTTGCTATATAAATCACGCATGGTGAGTTTGAAGCCGGGGAGCATATCTTCGCCAAACAGTGTGCCATCAAATGGCACGGTGAATACAATATCGGGCGAATAGACCGCCACAGACCGCGCCTTGACATGAGCCACCCAAATCTGACGCACACCTGCATTGAGATATTGCCGAACTTTTGCCTGAACAACATCGGCAGGGTTATCGGGCGAGATGACCTCTATGGCGAAATCGGGGGGGATGGGAATATCGCCCTCTGGCAATCGCAATAGGCGATTTTTATCGATCACACCCACCGTCGGATGTGCGACAATACGCGGTTCATCTGAGAGGATATAACCCGTCTTGGCATCGGTCACATGTCCCACACCCGATAAATTCATGTGATTCACCACATAGGTATATAATTTTTCGGCGACTTCTTCGGCATTCGCCCATACAGGTGGTTGTTGAATCATCACAGTCCCTCACATGGTTTAGCTGACATCCATATTCTCATTATAAAGCATATCCACCCGTTGTTTGAGCAATTGATGGTCGGGATGTTGCAGATATGGGTCTTCTTCGTAGATGGTGCGGGCTTCACGTTGCGCCAATTCGACCAATTCGGGCTTCATGAACTCCATCAATTGAAGGGTATTTCGCCCACTTTGGCGCGTGCCGATCAAATCACCTGCGCCCCGCATCTTCCAGTCTATTTCGGCGAGTTCAAAGCCGTTGGTGGTGTTGACCATCGCTTGTAGGCGTTGTTCAGATTCGGGGCTATCAGCATCGGGGATGAGCAAGCAATACGATTGATACCCACCACGCCCGACACGACCACGGAACTGATGCAATTGTGCCAGTCCAAAGCGATTCGCGCCTTCAATGGCGATCACGCTGGCATTGGGAATATCTACACCCACCTCTGCCACCGATGTCGTGACCA
This sequence comes from Phototrophicales bacterium, assembly GCA_002794515.1. GTDB lineage: Bacteria > Chloroflexota > Anaerolineae > Aggregatilineales > Phototrophicaceae. The sequence goes on along the minus strand of PGTJ01000032.1, from coordinate 2,593 downwards.
TGATATCGTATTCATGACGGGCAAATGCGCTCATAATCTCATCTTTTTCGGCGGGTTTCATGCGCCCATGCAACAAACACACCCGTTGCCGATGAAAAACGGTGAGCAATTCTTCGTATGCCTCTTGTGCCGAGCGCGCCTCGATTTTATCGGATGCTTCGACCAACGGATGCACAATGAAGGCTTGCCGACCTTCGGCGACTTGGGCGCGGATGAAGGCATAAATGCGTTCTCGTTCTATCGGCTTAATGATAAACGTGTCAACGGGTGTGCGTCCTGCGGGCATCTCATCCATAATCGATAAATCTAAATCGGCATAGATGGTCAATGAGATGGTGCGCGGAATCGGTGTGGCGGTCATCACCAAAAGGTGCGGATTGCCCCCTTTGGTACGGAGTGCTTTGCGTTGTTCCACACCAAAACGATGTTGCTCATCAATAATCACCAAGCCCAAGTCAGCAAATTCGACACCACCTTGTATGAGGGCGTGTGTGCCGATGACAATATCAATCGAACCATCGCGCATCCCGTTATAGACCGCTTCGCGCTCTGTGGTCGAGAGCGAACTGGTCAATAATGCCACCACAGGACGGCGGTCGGTCTCTGGGAGCGAATCGAATATTCGGCTGATATTGCGATAATGTTGTTCGGCTAGGATGCCCGTTGGCGACATTAATGCGCCTTGTTTATGATTGGCAAAAGCAATGGCTAACGCCGTAATGGCAACCGCCGTCTTGCCCGACCCGACATCGCCTTGTAACAGGCGATTCATCGGTATATCTGATGCCATATCCTGCCGAATATCGGCAATGGCGCGATATTGGGCATTGGTCAGCGTATAGGGAAATGCCGATTGGATGAACATCTGTAAAAAGTCATCGCTCACTGGTAATTGTGGCGCACGCACCGCTTGCCAGTCACGGCGATTCGCCATGATGCTCATCTGCAAGAGCAACAATTGGTCGAAGATATATCGCGTACGAGCATGTTCGAGGTGGTCTTGGCTCTCTGGGAAGTGCAAATTTTTCACTGCCCAACCTAAATCGGCTAGTCCTGTGCGTTCTAACGTGGGCAGGGGGATATAATCAGGCAAGCGATTCGCCCAATACATCACCGCTTGGCGCATGAGGTTACGCATCCTGCGCCCACTTAACCCCTCTGTGAGCCGATACACGGGTACAATGCCCATCATATGCCAATTTTCGTCATCTAGTTCTTCCCATTCGGGATTATTCATGCGAAGTTGACGTTGATAAATGGTCACTTTGCCACTGATGATCAGTTGTATTTTCTTGCGAATCACCCGCGATAAAAAGTGTTGACCAAAAAAGGTGCAACCAATTGTCCCCGTGCCATCATCGACTTCCATGTAAAAATCACGACGATTATTCTTGCCCTCGCGCACTTGGCAAAATTTGACTGTGCCGATAACGGTGACGACCGTTTCGGGCATGAGCCGACTAATCGGCAACAGGCGTGTGTAATCATCATAACGACGGGGCAAATTGAACAGCAAATCGTTAATGGTATAAATGCCGAGTGTATTTAGTTGTTCAACCAATTTTGGACCGATGCCCTTCACAGTATCTACGCTGGCGCTCAATCCGCGTAAGGTATCGGCGGCGGTCTCGGCGGAGATGGGCGGACGCGGGATGCGTGGGGGGCGAGTCAGGCGCGGTTTTTGCGGAATATCAGATATACCCATATTGACGACAGGTGGCTCATATTGCCATGTATCAGATGAATCGCCGACATACGACTCTTTCAAGATTTTATCGAGGCGCAATTCGTTGGGATTGCTCTGCTTAGCAACAGCCTTTTGTTTACGCGCTTTGGGTTGTGGTGATACTTTGACAGGTTTGTCGTCTGTGTTGGGTGTATTGTCATCGACCGTAACCGTGGCATCACGCTTTTTATCGCGTTTGGGACGTTTTTCGCGTTCTGGTTGTGGTGATGTGGATGTGGATTGTTCTTGAACATCCGCATCAGGGATGGGCGCAGTGGGTGGCTCAATGGGTTGGGTATACAAACTCAACCGCGCCAGATATGCCTCTGGTGCGGGCTTGCGCCCCATAATCCTATCCATCAAATAAAGGATGGTATTATTGCGCTCGGTTTTATTCTCAATCTCAGCATAACGAGTGAGCGTATCCACAATTTCATCGACCAAAATATGATGTTCGGGCTTACGAGCTTGTTGATGGGCATCATGCGCCCATTGTTCACCATAAGCCGATAATCCACCGATGACGGCGGTGTTTTTATAACCCTTGTCCTGTTCTAATTTCAGGACTTTGATGAGCATTTCAAGAGCTGATGGCATCTTTCCATCCTTTGCTAACGGCGGCAAATCCTACCGAGCCTGGTCCGATGTGCGTCCCTAAGGCGGGACCGACCGTGCCAACGATGGTATCATTGGGCAAAATATCGGCTAAGCGCTCTTGTAAGATATGAAAACCTTCTTCGTTGAGAATATGTAAAATGGCAAATTTGTCGTATGGTGCATTGGCACGCGCCAATTCGACCAATTTATCGAGGGCGCGATTAAATGTTCGCACACGGGCAATCGGGTGAACTTGCCCTTCATGGCTAT
>PGTJ01000100.1 GCA_002794515.1 Phototrophicales bacterium | reverse complement strand
TTTTAACAATTGGTCTGATTAGTTTTAACGCAAATGCCCCATAATTGCAATTTTTATGCCATCAATTTGTGTAAAATATCACGATCTCGACACATCTATATAATAGTCATTCATCACCCAAGTAGGAGCAGATTTGATGAAACTCGATTTTTCCCCTGTACGAAACGGCGAGCTAAAGTTATCTGAGTTCGCCCAAAACCTGACTGTTGCCGATTTACGCGATATGACCAACGCGAGCATCGACACCATCTTGACAATTATCGCCGATTTAGATGATGCCGATGTGACATTCGACCCCACAGACCCGCTTGCCGATGACCCCTATGCCAAAGAGGGTGAGGAAAAAATCGGTTGGAGCATCGCCCATTTGGTGGTGCATGTAACCGCCAGTAGCGAAGAATGGGCAACCTATGGCTCGATTTTGGCGCGTGGCATCCCCTACCCGCGTGAGCCACGCATCCGTTATGAAACAGACTGGAAGTCGGTCACGACCAAAGCGCAATGCCTGCAACGGCTCGAAGAAAGTCGGCGGATGCGGTTGGGTTATCTGGATGCCTTCCCCGATCATCCATCGCTCGATACCTATCGTGACATGTCCGAAAATTTCGTGAATAAATACGGTCAATGCAATGCGATTGTAGCGGTCTTATTGGGATTGATGCACGAAGAAGGTCACTTTGCCCAATTCCGCGATGTCCACGACCAAGCTATCGCCGCCAAAGTGGGATCTAGGATTTAGCAGGAACAAAATTAAACCGATCAACGTCCATATCAGTATCCATCGAATACTGATATGGAGGTTGGTCATCATGCGAATTCCGCTCATGTTATCTATCTTGTTCGTTGTTATCGGGGCTGTATCTGCCCATACCGCCACCCCTCAACCGACACCAGAACCCGATACCCACCCAAAAATCTTGTTGCAGATGAGTACCTTTAGCCCGTGGGCGATTATGCTCAATAAAGACATGACCGCCTATTATGTCAGCCTATTCACCTTATATGATGATGGGCAGGTGTTTTATTATCAAGAAAGTCCCAATACATTGCTTGAGGGGCAATATTATCAAATCACGGTCGATGCACAAGATTTCATGTCTCAGTTCGACCTCGCTGAATTGGCTGTATTAGATAATGAATACATCGAAAAAGGTCTGATGGATGCCAACACCAATGTCCTCAAAATTTATCTGCCCGATACCGATAGTTACAAAAAAATCCGCGTATATGGATTGACCATTCCCGATGCACTAAAGCGGGTCTTCGATACCATTTTCAAGTTCGTCACACAACCGCATGACGAAGCAGTGGTATGGACACCCCGTTATGTGTGGCTTCATCTCATGCCACCGACCAATCAACGGACGGTGGAGGAACAAGCCATTGTGGATGTCGATACGCAATTCTTGTTTGAACAAGCCTTTGCTGGTCAGATTGAATATCAAACACCAGAAACATTAGCCGATGGATTTTCTGTTTTGTTGCATTACGATTTATACATGACGCATCTCAATCCCTTGCTGAATTGGGATAAAGTGCGTATTCGCACATCTGACACACAATTATGGCGCTATTGGGTAGAAGTCGTACCATTTTTGCCCTAGCCTACACCAATGGGCATCAGATATGGCATAATAGGGGCATGATGAATATAAGACGATTTTTCATACCCCTATTATTTGCCAGTCTCATCATGCTGGGTGCATGTCGACAAGAAATCATCGCGCCTGTTGCCCCCAGCCTTGTACCATTCCCAACACCCACCATTGGCTATGTGTTACAAGGGGTGATGCCCACCCCCAACGCCCTCGCGCCCGATGTTATCGCCCCTGCAACGGTGGTCGCTTTGGCGAATCGTGGCACACCCACTCCTGCGCGGGATGCCTGTCCACCACAATCATCATTGGCACAACTACAAGATTTGCCACGCGGGAGCAATGCTATCGCCAACGAAATCACCCGCTTTTTATCGGCGGGTGGCAGTGTGGAACGCCTACAAACCGCCCTGCGCGATCGGTGGCGGATTTTGCCCCAAGATGGATTTTTGCGCGATGATATCGATATCACATCCGAAGGTACACCCGACATCATGCTCGGATTATCTATAGAAGATGGTGGTTTTTTCTTGGCATTGGGTTGTCAGGATCGGGCATATCGGGTGTTGCATCAGGTGGTCTTTCAACAAACCAATACACCCCAACTGTTATTCGCCGATGATATGAATGTGGCGCGTGCGCCCGAAATTGTTGTCACAGGGCGCTTTTGCCAAAATAATGACCGCAATTTGTGCCAATATCAGACTTACATCCTCACATGGGATAATGACTTGGGGCGCATGGTCAATTTGCTCAATACACCCCTATTGACCGATCAATTGCCCGAAATTGTGGATGTGGATAACGACCTCGTAGACGAAATTTTGATTAAGCTCGATTATATCGGCGATATCAATACGGGACCGCTCCGCACAGGACGACAAATTTACGACTGGAACGGCACACTCTATGTGCTGTCTATCATGGAACTCGACCCGCCACGCTATCAGATACAGGTGATCCAAGAGGCAGACCGCAATTTTCTGGCGAATCGCATGGGGAGCGCCATTGAATTATATCAATTGGCATATATCGATGAAGAGTTGCGGATATGGCTACGCAACGAAAAGCCGATTTTACAGGGTTATATTTTATATCGGCTGATGTTGGCATGGGCATCGCAAGGCAACACGGGCGAGGCGGCGATTGTATTCGAGCGCTTGCGAACCGATTTCGGCACATCCACCGAAGGCTTAGCCGATACCGCCCCATTCGCCGTGCTGGGACAAGCATTTTGGGAAGCATACACGCTCAACAACAGCCTATCCGATGGATGCGAGACGGTATTACAGGCGATGGCGAATGTGCCATTGGCGCTCACCTGGATGAACCGTTACGGCGCTCGCAACCTCAAATATGTAGCGCGGGATATGTGTCCGTTTTAGGGTTATATCACCAAACCCTTAACATGCCTTATCTTGACATGTGCCGTATTCCTCACTACACTGTTTTAATAAATTTTAACGCCCATTTAACACAGTGATATGAGGAGTCCATGTCCGATTTATTGCGTTATTTTCAATCGCAAAAACAAGCGATGACCGATTTGCTCACCGAATTGGTGAATTACGAAACCCCCACCCTCGATAAACCCGCCGTAGATAAGTTAGGCGCGTATATGCACACCCAATTCAAATCGCTCGGCGCATCATCCGTGACGCGCATCCCACAAACCCAAGTGGGCGACTTTTTGTTGGCAAAATGGAACGAAAACGCGCCCGGCAAGCCAATCATGTTCCTCATCCACATCGACACGGTGTGGGGCATCGGCACATTGGCGGAACGCCCTGTCCACATCGATGAAGACGGCAAGCTGTTCGGACCTGGAGCAATCGATATGAAGGGTGGCATCACCATCGTGTTATCTGCCATCAAGGGGCTGATTGACCAAAAACAAATGCCCAACCGCCCGATATGGGTGTTGATGACCACCGATGAAGAGGTGGGTAGTATCCATTCGATACCCATATTGCGCGAGGTTGCGCCACAAGTCGGGTTGGTGTTGGTGATGGAGCCAGCCACCAAAGAGGGCGCACTCAAGACATGGCGCAAGGGCTTGGCGGTGTATAAATTACACATCGAAGGTCGCCCTGCCCATGCAGGCAATGCCCCCGAACAAGGGATTAATGCCATCATCGAGCTGGCACAACAAGCCTTACGCTTGAACCAGTTGAATGATTATCCCAACGGGACCTCGGTCTCGGTGACGGTATGCAGTGGTGGCACGACCATGAATGTCATCCCCGCCTATGCCACCGCCACCATTGATACCCGTGTGATGAAACAATCAGAAATGGCGCGGATACAATCTGCCATGTTCAATTTGCAACCATTCTTGCCCGGCGCAAAATTGCGTGTGGAAGTCGAACATAGCCGTGACCCGATGGAACACAACGAATTGATGATCAAGACATTCGCCCAATGCAAACAAATCGGTGAGGCATATGGTCTGACCGTGCGCGAAGATGGTAGCGGCGGCGGTAGCGATGGCAACATCACCGCCAGCATGGGCATCCCCACATTAGACGGGTTAGGTCCCGCGGGCGATGGTCTCCATGCCTTACATGAGCATGTGGTGCTGAATAGCCTGCCAGAACGGGCAACGCTGGTCGCCGCCATGCTCAAAGAATGGCAATTCTAATCACTTAATAATGAGGGGGGCTATTCGCTTGTCACCCCTCTTATTGTCATGCCTCATCAGGAAAAATTTTTGCCACGGCTAATGTGAAATTGGGCAACACATCCCCGCCCGTGAGCGTCATGGTCTCATCCATCGGCAACACATTCATGCTGTTATTGGCTTCTAATGTACAAACATACACCATCTTATCTTCAGGATACACCACCCATACGATTTGTGTGCCATTGAGCAAATAGCGATGCGCCTTGAGGAAAATATTTTTCTCCGCCTCACTAGGCGAGACCACCTCTACGGCGATATCTGGTGCTGTGTCATACGAAACACCTTTTAATCCACCTGCACGACTTTTGCTAATAAAACCGACATCAGGCTGTAAAATATTTCTGCCAACGCGGTAGCCACCATCAGGAACACTCACATAGCCTAATTTGTTGGGCAAAACAAGGTGATTGAGGTAATAGGCGATTATTCCTGCTACGGTTGTGTTGATTTTACTAGATGGTGGCATTTCCACTGGTACTCCTTCTATCAATTCCCAACGTTTATCGGCATTTTCTGGCAAATTGACCCATTGTAGGAACTCATCCACAGTCATCAGACCTGTTTTTGGGGATTGTATATCGAGCATAGTCGTTTACCTCATCATTGATGATATGTCATGTTGCAGGGGCATAACTGGCAATGCCCCTGTGTGTTCTATCGGGTTATTGTCTACCATATCATGTTTTGACAATCCAAGCAAACCCCCGCGCACCGAGTGTAATCGTGAGGTGATCATCGCCATGCACATCGGGGATATTGCCCAGCAAGTCATGCCATGTGCCTGTATCGTCTAGGGTGATGGTCGCAGAGACATCACCCGCGTTGAACAAGGCATACAAGGTAAAATCGCCCCATGTGCGTTTGATGGCGTAGGTGCGTGTGGCATCATCAATCCAGACTGTTTGCACATCACCTTTGCGGAGGACATTCAGCGTTTTGCGGGTGTGTAATAATTTTTTGAAATAGGCGATGAGGTCGCTATCCAGATTATCCCAAGGCATGGTACGGCGTGCATCCTCTTGCATCGTGCCATCAATTGCCGTCTCACTGCCGTAAAAAATGGTCGGTGCGCCGATATGGGCGAATAAAAATGCCATACATTGCCGATATTTGGCTTTATCTCCCCCACAGGCGTGAATGAGGCGATCTATATCGTGCGAATCGAGCAAGTTCATCTGGCTGGCGAGCGCGGGATAAGGTGTATCGCGCATCCATGCCATCAGGCGGTCGTCTAATTCGCTGGCGGTCAGCTTATCATAGGCAAAAAAGCCACGAGTCGCCCACATAAAGCGATAATTCATGGTGGCATTGAACATATCGCCCAATAGATAATGGGTGGCATCGCGCCATTCTTCGCTGATCGTCCACGCTTCGGGCTTGGTGGCGTTCACCCGCTCACGAAACCGCAACCAAAATTCGGGGGTGTTATCGAATGGCACATCGGCACGCCAACCATCGATGCCTTTATTCAACCAATAGGCGGTCACGCCATTTTCGCCCAAAAAGTAATCTTCCATCTCTGGACATTCGACAAATTCGGGCATGAAGCCCAAACCCCACCAACCATGATAACCTGTGGGATGGGGGTCGAAATTGAACCAGCGATAATAGGGTGACTCTGTTGAGTGATATGCACCATTGCCGTATTTGTTCCCGATATCGAAGTAGATGCTATCCGATGAACAATGATTGAACACCGCATCCAACACAATTTTGATGTTACGCCTGTGCGCTTCGGCGACTAGTTCATCAAAATCGGCTTCTGTGCCGAGCATGGGGTCTATCCGCATGAAATTAATCGCTTCGTAGCGATGATTGGTCGATGCCTCGAAAATCGGGTTGAAATAAATGCACTCCACACCTAAATCTGCCAGATAATCCAGTTTTTGGATGACCCCGCGCAAATCACCACCAAAAAAATCACGCCCCATCGGCGGTAATTCGGGCAATTCATCCCATTGGCGGAATTGTGGCTCTAAGCCATATACCCCGCGCAAAAATGACCTGGCTTGTTCATCCGATTGTGCTTTGGCGAAACGGTCGGGGAAGATCTGATACACCGTCATGCCTTTCGTCCAGTCGGCGGGCATGGCAAGCGGGTCATAGACAGCGATTTTGAACGGCAATTTGTGCCATTCGCCATAAATCGGGCGGTTGCCCGTGTTGGGAATATCCCGACTTTCTACCAAGCGATTTTCGAGAATTTTCTTCTTGCCTACCCGAAAATGATAGGTGACGATGGTCGGCTTCATCGGCAGTTGCACGGTGGCGCTCCATGTTTGGTTGCCAGAGGCGCTCATCATGACGCGCCATGTGTAATTTCGGCGCGTATCTGTCAGATAAATTTCGGGTTGTGTTTGCACACCCTCTAGGATGAGCGTCACGGTGCTGTTCAGGGGTTGTGCAGGCGGGGGGATATGAATCGGTTGTTTGGGGCGCAATTTGCGATAATTTTGGTCAGATAAAGTAGACATGAGAATTTTTCCTTTCGCATATGAGTTTTAAGGGGGTATGATAATCAGATGGGATGCTCATATAGGTCTGTTGTATTGCGATGAACGGATATACTACGCACGATGTGGATTGCGATGGACGACATGGACGATATACACACCATGTGCTAATCGTCCAGTACAGATAGGCGGGCATCATGGCGGTGTCAGGTATGTGTTGCCCGCCCGTTATCATCCTGTTATCCCTCAAAGATGAGTGCGCTGGCACGGGGCAAATTCACCACAATTTCGCCCTGCCCGACTGTCACCGTTTGTCCTGTGAACACCTCTGTGAGGACTGTGCCATCGGCATAACCACCATGCCATACGGGGATATGATGCACATTCACCGCGCTTTTGGCACGATTGCCGATGACCAACAGGCGCTGATCGGATGATTGGCGCAAAAATGCCCATACATCACCCTGTGCATGAATATCCTGATACCCGCCATATAACAGCGCAGGCGCAGTTTTGCGGAAGGCAATCCATCTTTTATGATATGCCAACAGGTCTTTATCCCATTTCTTTTCATCCCATGGCATGGTTTTGCGATTGTTCGGGTCGCGTTCACCATCCAGACCAATTTCATCCCCATAATAAATACACGGCACACCGGGATAGGTGAGTAATAATGCCACACCGAGTTTCATCAGGTCTTTGTCGTGTTCAACAATATTCAAAATGCGCGTGGTATCGTGGCTACCCAATTGGTGAAATTGTTGCTGGGCGATCACCCACGGCACCGAGGCGCGAAATTGCGCCAATTGCTCGACAAAGACAGGTGTGGGCGAGCGGTAACGCGGGCGGTTTGGGGCGGAATCTTGCCCCAGATAGTACCCGCTCAACCAATGCCAAAGCGGAATATTGAAGCCCTGATAATTCATAGTGGCATCGAGTTCATCGCCTTGGAGGTGGGGTGTGCCATCAAAGAAATGTTCGCCGAATAAATAGGCTTCTGGATTGGTCTCTTTGACGGCACGGCGCATCCCGCGCCCGACCTTATGGCTGAATTGTACCCCACCCTGACGAGCAGTCATATTCAACACATCTAAACGCCAACCATCAATTTTATACGGTTCTTTGAGCCAATAGCGCAACACCGAGTCGTCATTTTCATACATCCATTGGCGCAATTTTTCGCTCTTATAATTCAATTTGGGGAGCGATTTGACCCCCAACCACGAATGATAATCGTGAGGATGTTCGTGGAAAGTGTAAAATTCATACGTTTCGGCGTTCTTATCGGCTTGGGCGGCTAAAAACCACTTGTGCTTATCGCCTGTATGATTGGGCGTGACATCCAAAATGAGGCGCATACCACGCTGGTGCATGGCTTGGCGCAGATTGATGAGCGCCTGCTCACCACCGAGATGAGGG
>PGTJ01000173.1 GCA_002794515.1 Phototrophicales bacterium | reverse complement strand
TAAATCGATTGCACCCGTGCATCCAAATAGGCTTTGGCGATGGGATATTCCATCATATAACCATACCCACCGTGTAATTGCACGCAGGTATCCACGACATTTTTCAGCAATTCGGTCGTCCACCATTTCGCCATCGAAGCGACTTCGGTGGTGAGTTCGCCTTTGTTCAATTCCATAATGCACTTATCTACAAACACTTCAGCGATTTGAATTTCCGTCTTCATCTCGGCGAGTTTGAAGCGCGAATTTTGGAACGTGCCAATCGGACGACCAAAGGCTTGGCGTTCTTGGACGTATTGAAGGGTCATTTCGAGGGCGGCTTTTGCCCCAGCGACTGCGCCGATAGCGATGCTCATGCGTTCTTGGGGCAGTTCGGTCATCAGGTAAAAGAAGCCCGCCCCTTCATCACCGAGCAGATTTTCGGCGGGGACTTTCACATTGCTAAAATACAATTCGGCGGTATCTTGTGCTTTCATGCCCATCTTGTCGAGGTTGCGCCCGCGTTCAAAGCCTTCCATGCCCCGTTCAATCAACAACAGGCTGATGCCCGAATGTTTTTCTTCGGGTTTGGTCTTGACAACGGTAATCACGATGTCGCTATTGATGCCGTTGGTGATGAATGTCTTTTGACCATTCACCACAAAGCACCCATTTTCGCGGATGGCGGTGGTGCGGACACCTGCCAAATCGCTACCTGTATTCGGCTCGGTCATGGCGATGGCGGTGATGTATTCTCCCGTCACCATCTTGGGCAAAAAGCGTTTCTTTTGTTCTTCGGTGCCATAATGCAAAATATAGGGAATGCAAATATCGTTATGGAGCGAAAACCCCGGTCCTGATGCGCCCACCCGCACCAATTCTTCGGTGATGATGGCGTTATAACGAAAATCATGCACACCCATGCCACCATATTCTTCGGGGACATTAAAGCCCAAAAAGCCATTTTCGCCTGCTTTGAGCCATACCTCACGCGGGACAAGTTTTTGCTTTTCCCATTCTTCATGATGTGGCACAATCTCGCGCTCGACAAATTTACGGAATGAATCGCGGAACATCTGATGATCTTTTTCAAAAATTTCACGTTTTAACATGCTCATAACTTAAAAATCCTTCTCTTCTGGTATTTAATTAAACGTTCATTAGATTATATCCTAATTGTGCAAGCATTTGCCTGAATTTGCAAGTAAGAAAGTGGTGAGATGGTTTTTAATCGTCTTGTGGAATAGCCAATCCGATGCGGTTTGCGATTGCTAGTGCCAGTTCCTCAAAATTGTCCATGGCGCGTTGCACCAGTTTCACATGCGATCCAACAGCACCATCGGCAGGTTTAAGATAAAAAATGGGTTTTCGGGCATCATGTGCCATCGCCATCAGGCTGACATAATGGCGCACCAGTCCAATTTGATGTGGGTCTGGTTGTATATTGGGTGGGGATTCATTTAATACATGACGCGCATAAATTTCTGGAATTTTTTGAATCCAATTGGCATATGCTTTAACAGGGCGATCGAGGCGTTGTGCATGTTGCATGACGATATACCCTAAAGGCTGTATATTGCCTTCTGGTATTTCAAATTCTTTTGAATCCTCATCTCGCCGAGACCGCGCCGTATTCCAATCTTTTTTCCATTTATGTAATGTTTCTCCAAGATTTTTTAATCCTTGTAATGAAAACAAATCGGCGGCGAGCGGAATAACAATATAATCAGCAGAGAGCAAAATCGTACGGTTAATCGCACCCAAATTGGGTCCCATATCGACTAAAATAAGTTCAGAATCACTTTGTTGAGCAGAATTCTGAAGGATGCGCCATATCGCCGATGTCGTCCGTAACCCTTTTGCTTCGCCTAATATGGTACGTGACCATTCATCCGATAAATTTCCCTCGAATCGAGATAACTGCAAATCGCCTGCGATTAGTCTGCCAACATCACCGAATTCTTTAATCGTGACATCATCGATATCGCCTTTACCCGTTATAAGCGGTTTAACCCCATCGTAAATCGTCTTGATTGGGCGATTATCCTCTTCCCAAAATGTTTCAAGCTCATCATCATCTAAAAAATTGGTGGTCAGGTTTGCTTGTGGGTCTAGATCGGCTAATAACACAGGAATATTCAATTGGTCATACATCCAACCCAGATGATAAACCAATGATGTTTTGCCAACACCACCTTTATTATTGAAAAATGCTATCACGGGAATAGTCATTGTGCTTTCCTCACTGTTACTAATACAAAATTGCCCCCAACAACTTCATTCTCGATTAAAAATTCAGGTTGGGGATTATTGTTCTTTTGTAATGAACGACGAGCGGCGCTAATACCAAAGCCAAACTTCTCAACATGCCCAAGATATTTTGCGGCGGATGCAAGATGGGGATTTCGATAATCGACAATTCCCATCTGACCAAAATTATCTTTGTTCACCAAACCATACGGACCGCCCGGACTCCATATTTCAATTCTATCATCGTACCATGTAATTCTTACGGGCGCATTTGTGCCTTCATACGTTCTATGAATAACAGCATTCGCTACAAGTTCTTCTAGGGCATCTAAAGGATAATCTGGTTGGATGATTGCTCGCTCATCACCTTGTGGGTTAAGGGCAGTTGCGATATGAATTCGCAATTTTTCTTTAATTCGTTTAATCAAATTATCTAATATCCCATCAATTTCTTCATGGTCAATAATTGGGTCTCCTATTTCGGTCCCTGCGATGCGTAGAAACTGAATATAGGCATTTGGCAGAAAATATCGCGTATCAATCCCTCCTACGAGTAAACCCAATACCGTAGGAATTCTATCTTTTGTTAATAAATGGAGAGATGAAAGTTGATGTTCAATTGAGCGGTTGTTTTCTTTTAATGCACGATTGCTAACTGCCCTAGGGAAATATTCGAGCTGTAAATAATTTAAATCTAAATCATTTATCGTTGCCATATTGACCGGATAGATATCATAAAATGTGCCTATACTTTTACGAATTAATTCGCGCTCTTCTTCACTACGTGCGATGCGGTTTGTTGAGCCAATCCGTACATATATTTCACCTTCATAACGGACAGGTGTATTTTGAGAAGGGTGAACAATAATTGCTAAAACATGACAATCATTGAGTATATACTCATCAACTTCCCAAACAGGAAATGGCATAATTTTTCGCTCATTATGTATATTGGTAATTTTTCGCTTCAAATCATCTGTTATTGAGAGATGAGCACATCCACCATCATCATTTTGTCCAATAAAAATAACGCAAGGTTTTTTATGGTTAGGCAAATCATTTGCAAAAGCACAAATCGTTTTGCAGATGGAGTCTTTTAACTTATCGGCATATTGGCTTTTTCGTTCAACTCGTGATGACTCTTCGCTCAAAAACAAATCGAGCAATTCTTGTTCGTCCATGTGGTGTGCTTCTCCTCATGACAATCCCGTGACCTTAATTATATAGGATTTTTGCACCCTTTGGGCTATGCTTAAGAGGTATGCACTATTTGGCATGTAGGAGACGACAATTTATGAAATTACCCACCAAAAACAAGCGTAATCCCCTAGACCCCATTCTCAAGCCCAATAATGTCGCCATCATCGGCGCGACCGAAAAAGAGGGCAGTGTTGGGCGCACAATCATCAAAAATTTGCTGGCGAATCCTTTTGGCGGGACGATCTTCCCTGTCAATCCCAATCGCCCGAATGTCATGGGCATCCGCACCTATCCCAGCATCAAAGCCATCCCAGATCCGATTGATCTGGCGGTGATTGTCACACCTGCCAAAACAGTCCCTGCGCTCATCCAAGAATGTGTCGAAGTCGGTGTGCCAGGGGCGATCATCATCTCGGCGGGGTTCAAAGAGGTCGGTCCCGAAGGGCTAGAATTGGAACGGCAGATCATGGAGACCGCCAAAGGCAAAATGCGGATTATCGGACCGAATTGCTTGGGTGTGATGATGCCGTTATATGGCTTGAATGCCACCTTCGCTGGGGCGATGGCGCGTCCGGGTAATGTGGCGTTCATCAGCCAAAGCGGAGCGATTTGTACTGCCGTCCTCGATTGGAGTTTTGGGGAAAATGTCGGCTTTAGCGCCTTCATCTCCATTGGCTCGATGATGGATGTCGGCTGGGGCGACCTCATCAATTATTTGGGCAATGACCCCCACACACACAGCATCGTGATTTATATGGAATCGATTGGTGATGCGCGTGGATTTTTATCTGCCGCCAAAGAAGTCGCCCGCACCAAGCCGATATTCGTGATTAAAGCAGGGCGCACAGAAGCCGCCGCCAAAGCCGCCGCCTCGCATACGGGGTCGCTCACAGGCAGTGATGAAGTGTTGGATATCGCTCTGCGCCGTGTCGGCGTGTTGCGTGTAGACCGCATCGCCGATGTGTTCTATATTTCCGAAGTCTTCGCCAAGCAACCGCGCCCCAAAGGACGGCGTTTATCCATTGTGACCAACGCAGGCGGACCGGGTGTGTTGGCAACAGATGCCCTCATCAGCGATGGCGGTGAACTCGCTGAATTATCTGATGAGACGATGAAAGAACTCAACAGCTTTTTGCCCGCCGCCTGGTCGCATAATAATCCCATTGACATTTTGGGCGATGCCGATCCACAACGTTACGCCAAAGCCTTAGAAGTCGCCGCCAAAGACCCCAATAGCGATGGCTTGTTGGTGATTTTAACCCCACAAGATATGACCGACCCCACTGGCACAGCCGAAGCCTTGCGCCCATATGCCGATTTGAACGGCAAGCCCGTCCTCGCCAGTTGGGTGGGGGGGACTTCTGTCGAGGCAGGCATTCGCATTTTGAACCGTGCCAACATTCCCACCTTCTCTTATCCAGATACTGCCGTGCGGATGTTCAATTACATGTGGCGCTATAGCTATAACTTGCAATTGCTTTATGAAACGCCAATGTTGTTATCGGATGAAGAATACACGCCCAATCGTGAATTGGTTGAATCGATCATCAATACCGCCCGTGCAGAAGGACGTACCATCCTCACCGAGAACGAATCGAAACAAGTGTTGGGCGCATATGGGATGCCTATCATCCCCGATGTTATCGCCGAGACGGAAGAGGAAGCCGTTGCCGCCGCCGATAAAATGGGCTATCCCGTTGTGGTGAAAATTCACTCCCTGACCATCACCCATAAGACCGATGTCGGCGGGGTGATGCTCAATATCAAAGATGCCGATGGTGTGCGTCATGCCTATCAGAGCATCCGCCAATCCGTTGCCGATAAAGTCGGTATCGCGCATTTTAATGGGGTGAATGTGCAACCGATGGTCAAGCTCGATGGGTACGAATTGATTGTCGGCAGTAGTGTCGACCCACAATTCGGACCCGTCATCTTGTTCGGCACGGGTGGCTCATTGGTAGAGGTGTATAAAGACCGTTCATTGGCATTACCACCACTCACCACCACACTCGCCCGCCGTCTGATAGAACGCACCAAGATTTACGAGGCGCTCAAAGGCGTGCGTGGACGGCGACCCATCAACCTCACCGAACTGGAAAAATTGCTAGTGCGCTTCTCGCAGATTGTCGCCGAACAGCGCTTGATCGCCGAAATTGATATTAACCCGCTCATCGCCTCGCCAGATCGCCTTTTGGCATTGGATGCGCGAGTCGTGTTGCATCCTGCCGATGTGACAAAAGAGCAATTGCCCAAATTGGCGATCCGTCCATATCCCCAACAGTATATTCACCAATGCAATGCCAATGATGGCACACCTGTGACCATCCGCCCCATTCGTCCAGAAGACGAGCCACTCATGAT
>PGTJ01000405.1 GCA_002794515.1 Phototrophicales bacterium | reverse complement strand
TTAGTTAGGTAATCTACTATATACTTTTGAATGAAAATTTTGAATTATACAGGAATTAAGTCCTATGTCCGATGATGGACGATTAACCAATTCTG
Organism: Phototrophicales bacterium; assembly: GCA_002794515.1. GTDB lineage: Bacteria > Chloroflexota > Anaerolineae > Aggregatilineales > Phototrophicaceae. Next base: position 2,180 of record PGTJ01000405.1, on the reverse strand, counting down.
CTTTACAAAAAAATGAACGCGATAATATCGCCCTACGTCCACAACTGCTTCAGGATATTATCGGTCAAGACCGCGTGCGCGAAAATCTGAAAATCATGATAGATGCCGCCAAAACGCGCAAAGAACCCCTCGACCATGTGTTATTTTACGGACCACCAGGGTTGGGTAAAACATCATTGGCGCATGTCATTGCCAATGAGATGGGCGCGAAAATTCATGTCACGGCGGGTCCCTCGATTGAACGGTCTGGCGACCTCGCCGCTATCCTCACACACATGAAACAAGGCGACATTTTATTTATTGATGAGGTGCATCGGCTCGGACGTGCCGTAGAAGAAATTTTGTATCCCGCAATGGAAGATTTTAAGCTGGATATTGTCATCGGCAAAGGTCCTGCCGCTAAGAATGTACGCTTGAATTTGCCTCGCTTTACAGTCATCGGTGCGACAACTCGCTTATCATTGTTGGCGGGACCGTTACGCGATCGCTTTGGCGCACGCTTCCGCATGGATTATTATGATCAGTCTGCGATGGAATTCATCTTGAATCGGGCGGCAGGCTTGCTCAAAGTGACCATTGAACCACAAGGGGCATCAGAGATCGCCACCCGTTCGCGTGGGACACCGCGTGTGGGTTTGCGCTTATTACGTCGTGTGCGCGATTATGCCCAAACACGGGCACAAGGAGTTATCACCCAAGCTGTTGCAATCGAAGCCTTGCAACTCATGGAAATTGATCATCTTGGATTAGACGAAATTGACCGCCGTCTATTGATGACCATCATCGAAAAATTCTCTGGTGGTCCTGTTGGTTTAGAAACCATTGCCGCGGCAATTAGTGAAGACCGTGCCACGATTATGGACGTATATGAACCTTATTTGCTCCAATTGGGATTTTTAGACCGCACCTCGCGTGGACGGGTGGCAACGCCTCTGGCGTATGCCCATTTAGGATTGCGCTATGATAATCCACCATATATCAAATTGCCCTATTCGGATGATGAAGAAGACCCCGATATACCCAAGCAAGAACCGTTATTGTGATTGATATTGATTAGAGGATGTATGCGTTTATCTGATTTTGATTACGATTTACCCGACCATTTTATTGCCCAAACACCTTTAGAACCTCGCGATTCATCAAAATTGATGGTGATTAATCGTGCCGATAAAACCATTCAGCATCGCATTTTTCGGGAGATAACCGATTACCTCAATCCGGGCGATGTGTTGGTGATGAACAATACTCGTGTCATTCCTGCTCGGATTGCAGGATTTCGCGCCGATACGGGTGGAAAATTAGAGGTTTTGCTCTTGCGTCAATTAGATGAGACCACATGGCGTGTCCTTATTGGTGGCAAGCAAGCCAAAATCGGCATGATAATTGGTTTTCCAAAGACAGATATCACAGCAGAAGTATTAGAAGCGACAGAAGATGAAGCAGAACGAGTTATCCGCTTTAGTCAACCTGTGAATGATTTGTTAGTCGAAATTGGCGATACACCACTACCACCATATATCCACACCCGTTTGGATGATGCGGAACGGTATCAGACTGTTTATAGCCGTCATGATGGGTCTGCCGCCGCTCCAACAGCAGGCTTGCATTTCACCCCTGAATTATTGCTCAAATTGCGCGACAAAGGTGTGATTTTTGCTTATTGCACCTTACATGTCGGATTAGACACGTTTCAGCCTGTGAAAGTCGATAATATTGTTGATCATAAAATTCATGCAGAAGAAGCCATGTTAACCGCCGAGAATGCCGAGATTATCAACAAGGCAAAACTCGCAGGGGGGCGTATTATTGCCGTTGGCACGACCACAACACGAACCCTCGAAACGGCGGGCATTCTGAGTGCTGGTGGCGACCCCAGTAACCCTGCGGCATTAGGTGATGTATGTCCGTGGAAGCCCGTTGTCGCATTCCGTGCTGATACTCAGTTGTATATCTATCCCTCGTATAAATGGCGCGTGGTCGATGCGATGATTACCAATTTTCACTTGCCAAAATCGAGCCTGTTGATGATGATTTCGGCATTTGCTGGGCGCGAATTAGTATTCGAGGCATATGAAACCGCTAAACGGGAGAATTATCGATTTTTCTCGTTTGGTGATGCGATGTTGATTTTATAATTGACCTTTTGGCGGGAATATCCTATAATTTACGCTCGCATTAGA
>PGTJ01000764.1 GCA_002794515.1 Phototrophicales bacterium | reverse complement strand
GTCAAGCCACCGGGCAGTGATTTATTGAGATTTTGCTGAATCGCCAAAAAAGAAACGCTGGTCTCAACACTGCCAATATGCACACCCTCATAAAATAATGGGAACACATAGCGAAAGCCGTTATAAATACGCCCCTCTTCAAAACCAACCACAGGGACTAACTCACGGTTGGCTAAGGCGATGGTATAACGCACATCCGTCAGGTTATCTCCAAATAAATTCGGACGATGAAAGCGCAAAAAACTGGTGTTATCTGGCAAGTGAAAATGCAATTGGCGCAAATTCAAATCATCTAGGCGTTGATAATCATCTACCAACATGTCATACAACGCTGTCCTGATCTCGGCTTGTCGTTCTTCACTCGCGCCATTCGCCTGTGCGAAAAGGGATAATACTTCGGGTTGATTGATGATGTTCT
>PGTJ01000273.1 GCA_002794515.1 Phototrophicales bacterium | reverse complement strand
GGTGGATTCATGTATTACAACATTCCCGCCCATCTCTACCGACATGGCTAAGCCCAACAGGCTGATTTCGGGTGGGAAGCGATTTGCATCTGCCAAATTCAATGTCAGGAATGGGCAACAGAACAGCGCCAATTTCAGGATGTCGCGCCAATCATCGGGCAAAAATTGATGCGCTTGGAGCAATTTTAACATCGGCATGACCACGCGCTCAACTTTGCTTTGTAAGAACATCGTCCGAACCGACCATAGCCGATAATCGTAGGTGATATGCCACGTATCATCGCGCACATCTATCTGGATAGGCGTGGTCTCTTTTTTGACCTGTGGAAAATACATCCACATGGCGAAAACGTTGTGAAAAATGGGTTTCACGAGGTCGAGCAAGGGCGAGTGCCTGCCCGCGAAGGCGGGGTCGAAGTAGAGCAACGATGGTTTATCTTGTATATAAAACACATTGCCATTGTGTGCATCACCATGACCAATGATGGTGGCGAGTGGTCGCTTGGGATTGAGTGTGATAATCGCTTTGGCTACGAGGTCGTTGATGGTCTCTGAGTATGCTTGACCATTAATCACCCATTTGATACGTTTTACATCACCCATGCGATACATGCCGTGTGGTAGTGCAATGGGGATGTGGTCGGCATAAAAGCGGTCGTAGCGACCACCCGTGAGTCGATGATAAAACAGTTGATGAATGGGTGCATCTGGTGTTGGGGTAGGGGCTTGCAGGCTGGTCTGATAATATCTGAATAGCGCGTCATCGGCATCATGTTGGGCTTGTTCGAGGGGATGCAATTCAGATGAAAAGCTGACATCGCCTCGCATCTCGCGCAGTTCCAAATCCCATGCCACATCGAACACCGATGGTGCCGTGATGACATCGTAAATCAAGAATTGTTGACCAGTTTTGGTGGTGCTATGTAAGGGTTGGATGATCGGATAACCCACATCTGCCAACAGACGGGCGTTGTAATATTCATCAATGACCGTATCTTGTTCGGTATGCGTCTTGAAGAATAACTTTCCCCCCTCTGTCAGGGTGATAAATCCGTTGAACGAATTGAGCGATATGGCGAGTGGGCGCAATTCGACCGATTCGACCGACAAATCGAATGTTTCGCGGATGAAATTCATCAGCAGGGATTCGGCTTGGGGTTTATCGGTGAATTGCAATTGTTGGATAGTTTGCAGGATGTTGGTCATAGTATCTATTTTCAGGGCGGATATACGCGCTAGGCACTAATCCGCCCGTACAAATCAGCCTGTTTAATGGTTAAATGTAGAGGTGAAAGTCACGTTCCTATTGTGCTTATAATCCCAAAATTTCGTTGCGCTTGCGGATGGCAAACGCATGTGCAGGAAAATCTTCATAATCGGCGAGTGTGGCGGTGATGCCCTGCAAGCGACCATATCCCTCTTTGGATAAATAGCCAATACCACTCCGTTTGAGGAAATCCCACACACTGACCGATGAGAAACTGCGTGCAAACCCACCTGTGGGCAAAATGGCGTTCAATCCCAAACAATAATTGGCGGTGGGGATGGGGGTCATGTGTCCGAGCAAAATTTCGCCCGCATTGCGGATTTTGTTCAAGGCGATGAACGGCTCATCCACCAGCACTTCGAGATGTTCGGGTGCGTAATCATTGACGAATTGAATCGATTCTTCGAGGCTATTGGTCAACACAATACCGCCATAATTTGCCAACACGTTCTCGACAAATTTCCGTCGCCATTCGGGGAGCTGGGCGATATATTCGGGCAAAATACGCAATGCCTCTTGTGCCACTGTTTCGCTATGTGTGACCAGTGTGGCGGCGGATTCTGCGCCGTGTTCGGCTTCGACCAACAAATCTAAAGCGGCGAGGCGTGGGTCGGCATGTTCATCGCATAAGATGATGGATTCGCTCGGACCTGCGGGCAATCCGACATCAATCACTCCATAAAGCAGGCGTTTGGCGGCGGATACATAACTGCTTCCTGGTCCGATGACCTTATCCACTTTGGGGATAGATTGTGTGCCATAAGCAACGGCGGCGATGGCTTGCATTCCACCGACCACGTATACATCTTCAACACCGCAAATTTCGGCGGCGACCAGCGATGCGGCATCGGCTTTGCCATCGGGTGTCGGTGGGGTGACGACAATTACTTTTTCTACCCCTGCCACAACGGCAGGTGTTGCCAACATGAGCATCACAGACGGAAATGCTCCTTTGCCACGCGGGACGTAGAGCGCCACACTGGTAATCGGTGTGACTTTTTCGCCAGCCATGATGCCAGGTTGAATTTCGGTGAACCACATGGCTTCGGGCATTTGTTCTTCATGAAATTTTTTGATGTTGGCGTGTGCTTGTTGAATGGCGAAAATCACGTCAGCACTCAATTGAGCGCGAGCATTGGCAAAATCTTCGGATGTGGCTTTGAGCATATCAGCAGTGAAATTGGGCGCATCAAATTTGCGAGCATAATGCACCACACCCGCATCGCCATCTTTGCGAACACGGTCTATCACTTCTTGCGCGGTTGGGATGAGGTCGGTGATGTCTTGTTCGGCACGGCGCATCACTTTGGCGCGGTCTTCTGATGAAACTTCATTCCATTTGCGAAATTGAATCATCGGTCATCCTTTTGATTGGGTGATGGATAATCATAAATCGTATGTTGCATAAGGGCGCATCATTGTGCGCCCTCAGAGGATACCTATCTTCAGGTTACGATGCTATGTCCAATTATGCCTTCTCTTTTTGATGTCTGCCGATGACATTTGACCGACGGCGCACACCCTCCCAACGGATGCTGGGGACGAGGACATCTTTCTTTTCGGCGATACGCTCTTTATGTTCCATCAAATCTTTAATCATAATTCGCATTTCGGCTTTCACATTATGCGAGGGTTTATAACCCAAGTTGATGAGGTGATTGCGATCTGGATTATAGTAATGTTCCGCCGCTTCGTAACGCGGGTTATCGTATTCCAAAATTTCGACTGGGATGCCCAATTCATCGCACACTTCGCCGACCATATCTGCCAATTCAAAGATGTTGTATGTCTCTTCAAATTGATTAAATACGCGATATTCACCTTTTTGGGGTGGATTTTCGCAAGCGATGGTCAGGCATTGCATGGAATCGCGTAGGGGCAAAAAGCCACGCCGTTGATGCCCCGCGCCGAACAAGGTCAACGGATGTCCGATGACGGCTTGGCAACAGAAGCGGTTAATCGCTGTGCCGAAGCATTCATCAAAGTCGAGGCGGGTACGCAGACGTGGGTCTGGATTTTCGCCCATTTCATCGATGCGTGTGCCGAATACCACACCTTGCATGATGTCGGTGGCGCGTAAGCCCCAAATTTTGCAGGCGTACATGGTGTTATTCGAGTCGTGGACTTTGCTCCAATGGTAAAAACTGGCGGCTTGGCGGGGGAAGGGCAGGTAATCTTTGCGCCCTCTGAATTCGACCTCGAAGAAGCCTTCGGGAATATCAATGTTGGGTGTGCCATATTCGCCCATTGTCCCTAATTTGACTAAATGGGCATCTGGGCATACTTCTTTCATCGCCCACAGGATATTCAGATTGCCGATGACATTATTTTGTTGGGTGAAGACGGTGTGATCACGGTCAATCATCGAATAGGGCGCAGAGGGCATTTG
>PGTJ01000594.1 GCA_002794515.1 Phototrophicales bacterium | reverse complement strand
ATCCACACCATCACCGACCCCGACTATCACGCCAAGTCCCACACCGACCGCACCACCCGTTTCTTTGCCAAGTAGCACCAATGAAAGCGCATCGGTGGCATTTTTGCACGCACTCACTGGTCTGACCGATGTGGATGTTTATGTCGAAGCCTCTGCTTACGCCTTCGGACTTGGATATGGTCAAAATACGCAACTGAGCGATATTTCTGCTGGCACATATACGATTCGCCTCATGCCGACTGGCACATCACCCCGCTCCAACACCCCCCCTTATTTATCACAACAAGTCGATATTTCGGCACAATCGACAACGGTGTTCGTCATCACAGGAACACCCGATGCGCCACAGCTCGCCGCATTCGTCTTGTCAAACGCCCCTCTGGATGCCAATCAGAGCCGTATTTCCATCATCAATTTTGTCGAGAATGTGCCAAACCTCAATATCCGCCAAAATGGGATCGATATTGCCTTGCCAGTGGTCTATGGCGCACAGACCATCCCTGCCAATATCCCATCTGGACAATCTACCATCACCATTCAGACTGGCGAGACAGTTTTATCGACCGAAGTGTTGAACCTACGTGAGCGAGAAAACACCGCCTTATTCGCTTATGGTAATCCTGCCACAGGTGTGAAATTGACTCGCTTTAATAATCGTGTGGCGGGGCGCACAACAGTACGCCTAATCAATATCTCGCCAGTAGCTACGCTGATTGATGTGTATTTGAATGAACGGTTGTTTTTCGCCAATGCCGATTATGGTCGCATGACAGACCGCCAGCAAATTGTTGCGGGCGATTATACGGTGACAGTTTATACAGGCGGGGCAGATATTAGCCGTTCTGCGCCGATTTATACGACTACACTCACGCCACGCCAAGATGATGGTCTGACATTGGTCTTTATGGGCGATGCACAAAATTTACGTCTCATCAGTAT
>PGTJ01000450.1 GCA_002794515.1 Phototrophicales bacterium | reverse complement strand
GTGTACAAGGCTTACGTGATGGTTGGGATGTTTTTTGGGCGAGCATCACCCGACCTGTGGCATGGAGTGCGATATGGCTCAGTGTGTGGACGGCGGGTGTGATGGCAATCATCAATATTGTGATGGGTACAACAACGGCATATGTGTTGGTGCGGTATCGTTTTTGGGGCAAAAATATCCTCAATTCGCTGATAGATTTGCCATTCGCCATTCCAACATTGGTCACAGGTGTGATGTTGACCCTGCTTTATGGTCCACAAACCCCTATCGGCAAATTTTTAGATAAAGAATTGGGCATCAAAGTATTATTCTCGCACACGGGCATCATCTTGGCATTGCTCTTTTTAGGGTATCCATTCGTGATACGCGCTGTACAACCGGTCATGATGAAACTCGATGCCAATCAACAAGAGGCGGCACATACACTGGGTGCATCGCAATTCACCACATTTCGGCGTGTGATATTACCTGCCCTACTCCCTGCGATGCTCACTGGTGGATTGCTGAGTTTTGCACGCGCCTTGGGTGAATTTGGGTCGATTGTGATTATATCGGGCAATATCCCCATGCGGACACAAACCGCCGCCGTTTATGTGTATACCCAAGTGGAGGGCGATAAAATGGCATCAGCCAGTGGTGTCTCGTTGGTGATTTTAGCCATCGCACTGCTGACAACGCTGGGGGTGGACTATTGGTATAAACGCAATCAACGTAGAACAAAAGGTAAATCTGCATGAAAGAACGGAATTTATCTTTGGGTGGCGTTTTATTACTCACACTTGTCCTCATTTATGCTGGAATATTATTGCTTGCGCCAATATTCGCTTTGGTGAGTCATGTGTTCAAAGATGGATTTGAGCCATTTTGGAGCGCGATCACCAATCCGCAAGCATTGGGGGCATTATGGTTATCTGTGCGTTTAGCGGTCATCGCCAGCATATTCAATGCCGTATTCGGTGTGATGGTGGCATGGGTTTTAGTCAGACATCGCTTTTTTGGCAAAAGTTTGCTCAATGCGTTGGTCGATTTGCCATTGGTCATCTCGCCTGTGATTGTAGGATATGTGATGATTGTGCTATTTGGGCGCACAGGATGGATACAAAATTTTCCGATTAAATTGGCATTTTCGTGGGAAGGCATGTTGGTGCTGACGGTGTTTGTATCATTGCCATTCGTCATCCGCGAAATTCAACCCATATTGGGCAGTATGGGCAAAGAACAAGAAGAAGCCGCCTATACGCTTGGGGCATCATCATGGGGGACATTCTGGCGTATTATCTTCCCGGCAATTCGGCATAGTCTGATATATGGTATCATCCTCACACTTGCCCGCTCACTCGGTGAATTTGGTGCGGTAGCGGTGATTGGTGGGGGCGTACAAGGCTCAACAGAAAGCGCCACGATTTATATCTATCGCTCACTCAATGACCGAAATTATGCAGGTGCTTATAGCATGGCATTGTTATTGGGGATTATCGCCGTCTTGATTTTGGTCATCATGAATAATTTGCGCGTCCATAAACGCGGAGGGTGAAAAAATTATGTCTATTCACTTGCACCATATCACAAAGCGTTATGAAGATAACATCGTTGTCGATGACATTTCGCTCGAAATTGAACAAGGCGAATTATTTGTGTTACTCGGACCAAGTGGTAGCGGAAAAAGCACCATTTTACGTCTTATAGCAGGGTTAACCCATTTGGATAGTGGCAAAATCTCGCTCAATGGGCGTGATGTCACCCATTTACCACCACAAAAACGGCATACAGGCTTTGTATTCCAAAATTATTCGCTGTTTCAGCACATGACGGTCGCACAAAATATCGGCTTCGGCTTAGAAATTCAAAAAGTGCCACGTCCTCAACGCAAAGCGCGTATTGCAGAACTATTAACCC
>PGTJ01000602.1 GCA_002794515.1 Phototrophicales bacterium | reverse complement strand
TTTGCGTTTATAAAAGGTTAAAAAATGGATAAAAACCAAAAGTTGCACATATCATCACAGGTTTATGATGCCATTGCACAGGATTCATCTGGTTCGTATCCTTTTGCAACAGGTGTTTATCATGCGCCGTTTATCAAGCCGATTATTCGTCAATTATGGAAGGCTAATCACCAGCCGATTCATCTGACCGAAATTGGACCGAACACGACCCCGATCGTCCAATTTTTAGATGGTCTACAGGCACATGTCGATTATGTCGGTTTAGAAGCCTCATCGGTGGCTGTGGCGTATGCCGAACAACAATTCGCGCATATGCCCAATATCAAAATCCTCAACATCCCAATTGCCTCAGATGATGTCCATCAAGAAGCAATCGCCACACAAGCGATTCAAAATGCCCAGGTTGTTTATGCGTCTTATGTCGGTCCCTCTATTGGTTTATTGAATGTCATCACGTATATCGCAGAACGCCTACAACAAGGCGGGCAATTATTGGTGATTGATAGGGTATATCAGGCGGGGCAAGAATTTCATCTGGCGGCGTTGGGTTATGTGCATTTTATTTTACATCTCATCTTGTATTGCCTTGTTCATCGCGTCCGTTTTCCGCTTGGCAACCTGCTATGGCAATTGACCCAATCGACTATTTATGGAAACAAGCATTATCGCTCGGCTCAACAGTTGTGGCGCAGTAATGCCACTGGCAATCGCAAGCAGGTTCGTGAGCAAATCCTGACCGTTGGGCGCACGCATGGCATTCATTTTGATATCACATTTACGGGTGATGTGATTATTTTAGTTGGTAAAAAATAGGTGCTTTTATGATTAAAAATAATCACATCACCCGTAAATGTGATATCAAAATGAATGCCATGCGTGCGCCCAACGG
>PGTJ01000246.1 GCA_002794515.1 Phototrophicales bacterium | reverse complement strand
GGGTTAATTAGTTTGGGTGATGAATTGCGCCCAGAAGCCAAAGCGACCATCGAGAATTTCGCTCAGGCGGGCATCAAACTGAAAATCATTTCGGGCGATAATCCGCATACAGTGGCGGCGCTCGCCAAACAAGCGGGCTTTAAGGGGGATATCCGCGTGGTGAGCGGGTTGGATTTAGATAAAATGGACAGCGCACAAATCGCCAAAACTGCCGAAGAGACGACTGTTTTTGGGCGCATCACCCCACAACAAAAAGAGATGCTGGTCACGACATTGCGCGACAACGGGCATTATGTCGCCATGATTGGCGATGGTGTGAATGATGTACTCTCGCTAAAGAAGGCACATATTGGCATTGCCATGCAAAGCGGGAGCGCCGCCACTCGTGGTGTGGCAGATATGGTGCTACTCAACGATTCTTTTGCCGCCCTACCCCGTGCCTTCATGGAGGGGCAACGCATTTTGAACGGCATGGATGCCATCACTCGCTTATTTTTGAGCCGTGCCTTCTATGCGGCGATGATTTTGCTGGGGGCGGGGTTGATGGTCGGCGCGGTGAACTTTCCGTTCATCCCCAAGCACGCCTCTCTGCTCACCTTGCTCTCGGTCGGCATTCCAACATTGGGCATCGCCGCATGGGCGCGGGTCGGTGTGCCAACGCGCAACCTCATGCGCGATATGGTGCATTTCATTTTGCCCTCTGCCATGAGCATCGCATCGGTGGCGTTGGCGGTATATGTGATTTTCTTTCATCTGCATGTGTATCCATCTGAACCACACAGCCTCAGCACGGCGATTAATTATGCCCGTACGGCGCTCACAACGGCAATCATCTTCATGGGGCTAATCCTCATCATCTTTGTCGAACCGCCCGTAGCCTTTTTAACAGGCGGGAGCGCCCTAAGTGGTGATTGGCGACCGACAATCAGCGCAGGGGTGATGTTGCTCATCTATTTTCTGTTGGTCATCATCGAGCCGACACGGACATTTTTTGAATTAGAAACATTATCACTCGGCGATTACGCGCTCATCATGGCGATCGTCTTGGCATGGGCGATTATACTCCGATTTATCTGGCGATTTAATCTGATAGAACGGTTTTTAGGGGTAAAAATCAAACCTGCAAATCGGGTAATATATCAATCCTGAAATATCCCTGTCCTTATCTGTCAAATAATGCTATAGTTATGGTAACAATTTGACAAATGAGGCAAAAATTTTATGGACGATTTCAAAAATCCATTTGATGGGTCTGATACTCAATCAGATGATAATGAAAAAGAAAGCCAAAATACCACGCACGATGTTCGTGCAGAGGCAGAAGAAGCCATCAAGCGATATTTTGAATCGCATCCAACCGCCGAAATAACCATCGAAAAAGTTGCCCCCATTAAAGGGGATAGCATTCATTTGCTCATCGAAGTGCAAGGATGGGCAGACCCCATCCAAGTGATTTTTAGCACTGAAGCAGTCATCGGACGCAGAGACCCAATGTTGGGATTTACCCCCGAAATCGATTTAACCTCGTTTGGCGGGTATCAGATGGGCATTAGTCGTAAACATGCCTGCATTCAACGCAAAGGCGATCGCCTCGAACTGGTCGATTTAGATAGTCGGAATGGCACATTTTTGAATGGGAAACGATTAGAACCCAACCAACCCGCTCACCTAACCCATCATGATGAAATTCGACTGGGGAAAATCATCATGACCATTTATGTACAACAAGAAGAATTGACCTAATTGGTATTCATCAAGCCCCTAAAATATCTTCTATCTCGGCGGCGGCTTTCTTGGCGGCGACCAGCACCCGCGCTATCCGCGCATCTTTATCGACCAAAACTGCCAGCGATGCCCGTCCAGCAGGATACACCACCATCACACCGTGTTCACCTTCCATGAGCAACCGTTCTAATTGCCCTTGTGCTAAGCGTTTGAGGGTGCGTTCTGCCAAGCCGATGAGTGTAGCAGACATCGCCGCCACTTGTGGGCTACTGGTGGGGTTCTCGTGCGGATTTTCTTCATCCCCCGCAGGATAGGCGGCAACCAACAAGCCATCTACATTGACGATGACGGTGGCTTTTACCCCTTCCACGAAGGTATGAAGCATCTTCAGTTTTTCTTCTAAGGCATCACTGCGATACTGTTGGGACATAACCGCCTCTTCTCATGGTCTGAGTTACGCTAAACATTCATAATGATAACATGTTTTTGATATGTATGGGAGATTTTCCCTTAATTATTTTAGCCTATTTTAAGCGTTGTGCATCCTCACGGGCGAATTTCGCCAAGAGATATTTTTCGGCTTCGGTCAATTTGGCTTTACGGAGCAAATCACGCCTGCGCTCCCATGTACGGCGCAAGGCTTGTTCGCGTCGCCACGCCTCAATTTGGGCATGATTGCCCGTCTGTAACACTTGTGGCACTTCTAATCCACGAAAGACGGGCGGGCGGGTATAATGTGCGCCCTCCAGCAAGCCATCGGCATGACTATCGCGCAATTCTGCGCCTTCTGCCCCCAATAATCCGCCGACCTGACGCAATGTGGCATCAATAACCACCATCGCCGCCAATTCGCCGCCTGTGAGGACGTAATCGCCAATGCTGATTTCATCGGTGATTGCCAATTGGCGCACGCGCTCATCTTCACCTTCATAATGACTGCACACCAGCACCAAACGCGGATGTTGTGCCAATTCTCGTGCCACATCATGCGAGAATAACCGCCCTTGTGGGGTCATGAGGATGACAGGGGGTGGTGGTTGATGATCACCCAATGCCACCACCGACTCGATGGCATATACCAAGACATCGGCGCGTAACAACATCCCGCCACCACCACCATAAGGGGTATCATCCACCGCCCGATGTTTATCGTGGCTATAATCTCGAATATCATGCAGGTGCAAATCGAGCAAACCCGTCTCTTTTGCCTTCCACATCATGCTCTCGTTCATCGGCGACTGGAACATGTTGGGGAACAACGTTAATACATCTATCCGCATGGCGTATCCTTCATGATAAAACCATATTGCATTATGCCCCTACAAGGGGGATAAATCCTAGTGTACCATAGGGATATATGAACACATCAACCTCTATTTTAATCATCACCCAACAACAAGCCCGTTTGGGGCGGTTTATCGCCCGTTATAAAACCCAAAATGAGCAATTTGTCGGTTGGCGCATTTGGACATTTGTGGGCGGATTTATCGGGTTGTTGGTGGCATTAGCCATCGATAACCTGTTGGCGCTCATCGTATTTTCGGCGTGGATAAGCGGATTCACCTTGCTCATCCGCCAACATCGCCATTTACGAGATACACTCACCCGTTTTGAAATCGCACATTATCTGCGTGGCATACAATTAGCACGCTTGCGGTTAGATTGGGATCAGTTGCCTATCAGCACCGCCACAGCCGCATCTGACCATCCGTTTGCGACTGATATTGACATTGTGGGCGAGTATTCGCTCCATCGGCTATTAGATACATCCGTTTCGCGGGGTGGCAGTGACCGATTGTTGCGCTGGCTACTGCGAACATCGCCACCCAATAAAGCGGATATAGCCCGCGTGCAACACCTCGTTGGAGCATTGCGACCACTGACGACATTTCGGCATCAACTGGCGCTAGAGGCGTATCTCATCGGCATCGGACGTGGTGGATGGCGGGCGAGCATCGGGCGCAAATGGGAAGGCACACGGCTATCGGCATGGTTGGCGCAAGCACATCCCGCCATCCCCGCCCATGTGGTGATGATTTTGGGGCTGAATGCGCTGGTCACGGCAGTACTATTCATCTTGAGTTCGATATATGATTTGCCCCCGTTTTGGCTGGCATCGTTTGTGTTGTATGCACTGTTATCGATCATCCAATTTCGCAACATCGGCAATTTATTCGGCGAAGCATTGGCGTTGTATGCCGAATTGGGGCAATTGCGGGCGATTCTCAATCATCTAGAAACATTCCGTGTGCAAGATTCTGTTTTACGGGAATTATTAGCCACTTTTCAAGCGGTGGATAAACCTCCATCAGCCCATTTACATCGCCTCGATATGATTTTAGGCGCGGCAAGTTTGCAAGCCAATCC
>PGTJ01000370.1 GCA_002794515.1 Phototrophicales bacterium | reverse complement strand
GAAATTCGTAATGCCATGCAAACCGCCCGCGAAGAAATTAAAAAAGCTGTTGAAGAAGTCAAGAAAGATGGTTCGTGGGGCAATTGGTGGAATGATGCTAATAGCAATGCCAACAAAAATCGCCCTGTAGGCGCATGGCAACCGGGTGCCAAGTGGCAAACCGCCCCAGATGGCACAAAAGGCTTTTTTACCGATAAGGAGATAAAACGCATGGAAAAAGGCATGTCGCAGGAAGAAATTATCCGCAAGCGAGTCGAGAAAAAACTCGAAGAACGCAATGGTCTGATTATTCATGGCACAGCATTTGTGCTGGTCAACATCATGTTATTCATGATTTGGCTTTTTAGTGGTGCGGGTTTTCCGTGGTTCATGATACCCTTATTGGGGTGGGGCATTGGCATGTTCGCCCATTATATGGATTATCACCAAAATTATGGTGCAGGGCGCGAAAAGCGCGAGCAACTCATCGCCCGTGAAATGGAACGGGAACGCGCCCGCATGTATGGCACAGATTATACCGAAAAATCGAAGAACGACTTCAATGAGCCGCGTGGCTTACGCCTAACAGAGGACGGCGAATTATCTGAGAGCTTCATCCAAGAACTAGAAGATGATGAGTATAATCGGCGGCGACGCTAGATAGGATGATAGAATACCCATGCCAAATGATACCGACTCACAAATTCGTAAATATGCCGAAGAAAAATTCAAGGCACGTAGCGATTTAAGAATACATGCACTGGCATTCCTCATATCCAATCCGATGTTAGTTGTGATGTGGGGATTGACAAGTAATTTGCATGAGAGATCATTCCCATGGTTTTGGATACCCCTCATTGGTTGGGCTGTTGCTTTATTGGGGCATTATGTTTATTATTCGATGAAGTATGGGAATAGCCGTGATAGGCGCGAACAATTCATCGCCCGCGAAATAGAGCGGGAACGCGCCCGCATATATGGCACAGATTATACCGAAAAATCGAAGAACGACTTCACCGAAGCACATCGTTTATATCTGACGGAAGATGGTGAACTTGCTGGGCATCTTATTGATGATAAAGATGATCTGTATGCCGAGCAACGGCATTAGAACAACATATGCAAATCATAATGATTATCAGCTTACTGATTATTTTGGTGGGTATTGGTTTTTGGATATATACCAACCAGAAAAAGAGCGTATCGCCCAAAACAGATGTCCAACCGCGTGACCACGAGGCATTATACGAAATTCCCGCGGTTCGCATGACCGAAGATGAGGAATTGACCGATAGCTTCATCGTAGAATTAAAAAAAATCAAAAAGTATCGGGATGAAATCACTAAAGACGATAATCAAGAGTAGATACGATGTCTGATAAATTGGTGTTTGGGCAATACGATATTTTAGAGAAAATTGGTGTGGGGGGCATGGCGACCGTCTATAAGGCGCATCAGCGCAAATTGGATAGGACAGTGGCGGTCAAAATTATGCACCAAACCATTGCCCAAGATGAAAATTTTTTGGCGCGGTTTGAACGTGAAGCCCGCATCATCGCCAAACTCGACCATCCCTACATCGTCCCCATTTATGATTATGATACCTATGAGGGACAGCCATATTTGGTCATGAAATATGTCGATGGTCAGACGCTTAAGGCGCTATTGCGACAAGGGTCTATCTTGCCCAAAGAGGTCTTGCGGATTATGGAGCGGGTTGGGGCGGCATTGCAATATGCCCATGATCACGGCATTTTGCACCGCGACATCAAACCCAGTAACATTATGCTCGATACGCGTGGTGAGGTGTATTTAATGGATTTTGGCTTGGCACGCATCGCGCAATCGGGCGAAAGCACCATGTCTGCCGATGTCATGCTCGGCACACCGCATTATATTTCGCCCGAACAAGCACAAGGTAATAAAGACCTTGATGCTCGTACCGATGTGTATTCGCTCGGTGTGGTCTTATACGAATTGGTCACAGGGCGTGTGCCATTTATGGGGGATACATCGTATGCGATTGTTCACGCACAAATTACAGAGAGACCACCATCACCACGCCACATTAATCCGAACATCCCGCCATCGGTCGAGGCGGTGTTGTTGCGGGCGTTATCTAAAAATCGAGATGACCGCTATCCATCGGTGACGGCGTTGGTTGATGCTTATCGAGATGCCATACAAGGTGCGACAGAATTTTCACCTGTGATACAAATCGCCCCACGCGAACAAACACCACCCCATGTGCAACCCAATGTTGTCGTGGAACGGCTCGATAAAGTCATCCAAACATGGGCAGAAGAGAGCCAAATTCATACGCTCAAACCGCCAACCGATGAGCCTAAAAAATGGGAAGCCACCGTCAATATTGGCTCTCGCCCGATTATCCATATCAAAAATGATAGTAAAGGACATGTCGAAGCCAAGACAGACGATGATGACAGTGAGGTCACTTATAAAGATGACCCAAACCTCACCCCAGAACAAAATTTGCGGGCAAAAATCGAGAAGCGTGTGCGAAAACGCGCCCAAGCACT
>PGTJ01000018.1 GCA_002794515.1 Phototrophicales bacterium | reverse complement strand
GTCCGAGCATGGGGATGGCTAACATGCGGATGAAACCCGACCCTTTTGGATAACGCACGGGTTCGAGATGGGTGTTATCATCTAATTTGAATAACGATGTGATGGCGATGCCAGTCGAAAAATCGATGTCTTTGTTATACGATGTGCTACCAGGGATGGTCTCGCTATTCGTCCGCACCATCTCGCCCAAACGGGGTGATAAATTGGGCAACGATTTGGATATATCTCGACAATGAAAGAGCAATTTGAGCGTGCCTGTCACATGGGCAGAGATGACCACATTGCGCGTCCGCACGACTTGGCGCGTCAGTTTGGGGATGAGCGCCGTTGATTTTTGATACACCACCTCGTAGCGTGCGCCATCGGCTTGTCCATCGGGCAGAGGGCGAATATCCACCACCTGCGCTTCGGCGCGGATTTCTGCACCCCATTTTTCGGCAAAATAGAGATAATTCTTGGTCAGCGTATTTTTAGCATTGTGTCGACATCCAACCATACACCCGCCACAATGGATACAACCTGCGCGGTCTGGTCCCTCGCCACCGAAATACGGATCTGGCACGGTTTGCCCCTCTTTGCCCGCCTCGCCAAAGAAAACGGCGACATTGGCAGGCTTGAAGGTGGCTTCTTTGCCAAGTTCTACGGCAATTTCGCGCAGAATATCATCAGCAGGCGACATGCGCGGGTTCGCTGTCACGCCCAGCATGCGCTTGGCGGTATCGTAATGAGGGCGGAGCATGGTGCGCCAATCGCCAAAATCACGCCATGCAGGGGCATCGAATAATTTTTCATCTGGCTCCATCAACACATTGGCATAAACAAGACTCCCACCACCGACACCACTGCCATGCAATGCCATGACGTTATTCATCAGGGTAATCTCAAATATGCCGAAGCATCGAAACAAGGGATACCATAAAAATTTAGGCAAATTCCAATTACTTTTGGGGAAATCGCTATCTTTTTTATACCACTTCCCCCGTTCCAATACCAACACCTTATACCCTTTTTCGGTGAGTCGCATGGCAGAAACACTGCCACCAAATCCAGAGCCGACCACGATATAATCAAATGTTTCATTTGCCATAATCTAATTTAACCTTCATTTAATTATCTGTTATGGCAATTGTACCCCTATTTGTGGATTTGCGCTATCATTTGGTATGCTCAAACCCGCTCCAACACCGCCACAGCATCGATGAAATAGGTTTGCGGATGGAAATCGATGGGATACACCTTGCCAAGCCGATAGCCCTTCCCCACGAGCCGTTTGCAATCACGAGCGAGTGTCGCAGGGTCACTGCTGATATAAGCGATGCGTTTCACCTGTGAAGCACCCAACGCATCCACCACATCTACGCTCAGACCATCACTCGGTGGGTCAAGGATGACCGCAGAAAAGTCACTCAACCGATGTAATTCGGCTTCGACAGGATTTTCGATCACGGTAACGTTGGATAAATCGGCACAATTCTGGCGGGCATCGTGAGTAGCAGGCGGATAGCTATCGATAAGCATCACCGATTTGGCATGTGGGGCTATCATGGCGCTGATGAAGCCACATCCGCCGTATAAATCGCCGACCACATCGGCAGGGGTGATGTTCAGACTTTTCGACACCAATGTGCATAACTCGGCAATTTGCCCGATATTCGGGCGATAATCACACCCCGCCGTGACACGAAATGTGCGCCCATTGAGCATATAACGGTTATGCGTCTCGCCGATGAGGTTAATCGGCACGGCATCAGGCAAAATCGCGTTGACGCTGGCGGGAAAATCCACCGTCAATTCGGGGACATCATCTTCATTTTCGACATATAAAATCAGCATGGTCGCGCCATCGCTCCCGATAGCCAATTTGAGTTTGGTCATGCCGATAAAATCCAATTCCAGCGACTCGTATAGGGTCATCAGATCGGGGTGAATGATATGACAATATTGGATGACGGTCAACGCATCGGCATCAGTCGTGGGCAAGCCAATCTGACCGTTGGGGCTGATATTGAAAGTCAGGTGATGCAAATATCCCCATTGGGCGGGGCTGGGGATGACGGGCTGAATATCGGCATCGGCAAAACCACCGACCCGCTCCAATTGGTCGGCGAGGACATCTTGCTTGAGGAGCAGTTGTGCATCATAAGTGATATGTTGCCACTGGCATCGTCCACATTTGCCAAAACCGAAATGATCACACTGCGGATACACCCGATCGACAGAGGCATCATGCAAGGTGATGCCCTGCCCAAATGCCACACGCCCCTTCTGGCGGATGATGCGTGCATCCAACGTCTCGCCAGGGATGGTATAGGGGATGAATATCACCTGTCCGTTATGCTTGGCGATGCCACTCCCGCCATGCGCCATTGATTCGATACGCACCCGTATCGGCTTGTGATTTGCCATGCGATTCGTCCTATTTTTGATGTTTGCAATTGCACATCATCCTATCATACATATACTTAAAGATGAAATGGACATATTCAGGAGCATGAAAAAATGCGACCCAAACATTATATCCCCATTATCTTGATGATTGGATTATTCGTCCTCGCCCTATTCAACGCGCAAAGTCCATCTAACGCCCAATTAGACCGGGCGCAAGTCACACTGGTCACAGTCACACCTGTGGTCAATGTATTGGCGACCATCACCCCCTCGCCGACATTCGATTTTAGCCTGCTCACGCCTGTGGCGGGGTCGCTGGCACCTGGTTGCGCGACCGTATTGCCCATTCCTATCGGGGGCGAAATTATCGTGCGGAGTGGCATCAGCATCCGTAGCGCACCCGATCCATCTGCTCCCCTGCTCCGCACATTGGAAGAAGATTTCATCTTCTACGCCATAGAAGGACCTGTATGCGGTGGCAATTATGTGTGGTGGCGGGTACAAGCGGGGACATTCGTTGGTTGGGTAGCAGAACGCAACATCAACATCGATTTTTTTGTGAATTATCAGACCACGCTCAACCCGTGCAATACACCACTCACCTTAGAACGGTTTGAGGTGATTACAGTCGGTTATAATGTGCGCCTGCGCGATGTGCCGAGCATTGCTGGGCGGGTGATCACGGTTGTGCAAGCAGGCACACGCGCCCTCGTCCTCACTGATGAACCAACTTGTGCCGATGGCTATAATTGGCGCAAAATCCAAGTGGAGGTGTTGGGTGTGATTTATGAAGGCTGGATAGCCGAGGCACAGCGCGAAAATCGTGTCACTTATTTGGCACAAGCCACCTCAGTCTTCAATTGTTTGCCGCCGATTACACCGTTCGCCATTGGCGATAAAGCCCGCCTGCGTTATGCAGATAACGCACCCAAAAATTTGCGTGCCACACCATCACAAACAGGCGAGGTATTATTCGTCTTACTCGATGGTGTGCCAGTGGAAATCATTGGCGGTCCAGTGTGTGATGGAAATTATATCTGGTGGCAAGTGCGTGTCATGTCGAGCATACCCGCCAGTGGTTGGTTATATGAAGGACCGCGCCCCAACGGATGGTTGCAACGGTTTGATGAACCTGTACCGGGTTATGGACGATGAAAACTCATCTTCATCCCCATCCACGACCACTCACCGACCGTGCTTCGCAATGGATAGCGCTGGGCGCGGTGGTTATATTGCTCATCAGCACTCCGTTTCAGATCTTATTCGGCTTGGCGGGCGGGGGATTGTTCTTCATGGCGGCATTTTTTTCGGTCTTGATGATCTTTCCTCTGCTCATGGCGACGGTCATCGCCCCTGCCATACAAGTCGATGATACGGGCTTGACCATCATGCCACTCATCTGGAAGCATCATCGCGTGGCGTGGTCAGAGATACAGGCGGTCAAACATTATCCGCTATTACCACCTGCTGATGCCGAAATCACGCGCAAAATCGCCATCGGCAAGGCAAAATACGCCCCTGCCAATGGCATTATGTTGGTCATTCCCAAACTGCCGTGGATGTATCGGATAGGGGGATTTTTCGCAGGTGAGAAACGGCAACCGATTATCGCCATCACCAACCGCGCACATCGTGACTATGCCGAATTGGTCTATGCCATTTTGGAGCATACCGACCCCGCCATTCATGCCGATGACATCAAACAAACATAAAAAGAGGCGCTGATGTGCGCCTCTTTTGTTTTATGGGGCGGTGAAGCCGAGTTCACTGGCACGCCGTTTATCTAATATCGATAACGCTTCGTATAATTGAGAACGGCGATAATAATATTCGCCATTGTTGGGCGAAATTTCGATGGCGCGGGTCAGATCGGCGATGGCATTTTGGGCATCGCGCAAGCCGATATAGGCGTTGGCGCGGTTGATATACAGCTTATCGTCATTGGGGCGCAAGGCTATCGCCAACGAAAAACTCTCGACTGCGCCCGCAAATTCGCCGATGATATTTTGTACGGTGCCACGATTCACCAATGGGACAACATAACTGGGGTCAATCTGGATAGCACGGGTGTAATCGGCTTTGGCAGACGCATAATCGAATAAAAATTCATATGCCAAACCACGATTATTATAGGCAGGGGCGAAATTTTCATCTAAATTAATCACCGTTGTGAAATCGATAATGGCTTTATTGACATTATCGGTGAGCAGATACAACATGCCTCTGCTCATATAAACCAGTGGCTCATCTGGCGCAAGCCTGCGGGCAGTTTCAATATCTGCCCATGCGTCATCGAGGCGGTTGAGATTATAACTCAGGCGTGAACGCAAGGCATAGGTAGGGGCAAAATTCGGATCGAGTTCGATAGCACGGGCAAAATCCGCATTGGCGGCAGGGAAATTATTCAACGCCCGATGCAATGCCCCTCTAAACGCATAGGCAGGGGCAAATTCTGAATTTAACTCAATGGCGCGGTTAAACGAAGTCATGGCGACATCATCATCGGTGCGCCAATACGCCACGACACCTGCCTGATACAATTCTTCAACGGTTTGGGTTTGGGCAGATGTGCCAATGATGCCGATGATACAAATAAGAACCAAGCTAGTCATAACGCGCATCCATCGTTTCATGATTTTTTCCTTATGCTATTTTTTCCTAATTATAGGCGAAATAGCATTGATTCTCGCTTAATTATAAAAATCTATCAACAGATCTTCGGAAATTTTTCATAAACCGAACACATGATCGCGCACCAGCATCGCCATCGCCTCTATCCATGCAGGATGGTCATTCAAACATGGGGCAAAGGTGAATTGATCTGGATTACCCCCACCTTCAGCAAATTGTTCACGCCCTTCGTTGCCCAGTTCATCGAGCGTCTCCAGGCAATCGGTGACGAATCCGGGCGAGAAGACCATCGGATATTGCACACCATCATGATGCAAATGCTCTAAAACAGCATCGGTATACGGTTCGAGCCATTTTTCGGGACCGAATTGCGATTGAAAACAGAGTATCCACTGGTCATCTGTCCAATTCATGGCTTGTGCCAATAAATGGGCAGTGTGTTCACAATGAGCGCGATACGGGTCGCCCGTTTTGATATAGCGGTTGGGGATGCCGTGAAAAGTGATGATGAATTTATCGGGTTGGTGTGGTGCATGTTGGATTTGTTGGATGAGATGTGTTTTTAGGGCATGGATGTACGCAGGGTGGTCATAATAGGGGGGGATAAAGCAGATGGCAGGCATGAAGCGTTTTCGGTCAGATAATTTGCCCATCACAGCACTATAAACCGCGTCATAAATCGAAGCCGTTGTCGTACACGAAAATTGTGGGAACATCGGCAAGACAACGATGCGGTCGATGCCTTCGGCTTCTAATTGAGCAATGGCGCTGAGGATGCTGGGATTGCCATAACGCATCCCCAATATCACGCGGAAGTCATCGCCTAAACAGGTCTGAAGCGCATCGGCTTGGCGTTGTGAATAGACTAACAATGGCGAGCCTTCATCTAACCAGATGCGGGCATATAACCGTGCCGATTTTTTGGGACGCACCCGTAAAATGATGCCCCGTAAAATCGGTTGCCAAACGAGAGGGCTATAATCAATCACACGACGGTCAGATAAAAATTGGCGGAGATAGGGGCGTAAGGCTTTGGCGGTTGGGGCATCGGGCGTGCCGAGCTGGGCGACCAACACCCCAATTTTAGATGATGGTGAATTCATGACACATGTCCTTTTGGCGAAGATAAAAATCTAAGCCTAATTCTACAAAATTCTATAGAATTCTACATAGTGCCAATTCGCACCGATGCGTTAACAACTACAAGTTCATCTCTAAAACAGGGGCGAAAGTCGCTTCGAGCGCTTGCAATGTCTCTGCACGGTTGATTCCATCGCGGATAGAGGTGGCATCGAACATGCCATCGGTATATTTGAGCAATTGCCCACGCAATTCACGAATGGCGCGGATTTCGGGCAGGTGGGTGGTCGCCATCGTCAGACGGGCTTGTGTTTGTGCCATGCGGATGCGGTCTACAATGGTAGGTGGTGGTAAAATCTCGCCTGTGTGCAGATAATGATGGATATGTTTGAATACCCACGGGTTGCCCATCGCCGCCCGTCCGACCATCACCCCGTCACAACCGGTACGGTCTATCATGCGCTTGGCATCTGCCCCTGTCCACACATCACCATTGCCGATGACCGGGATATGCTTGACCGTTTGTTTCACCTTCGCTATCCAATCCCAATCGGCATCACCCTGATGCCCTTGTGTGGCGAATCGGGCATGAACGGCGATGGCACTAACACCTGCATCTTCGGCGGCTTGGGCGAATGGGATACAAGTGGGGTTATCTGGCGACCATCCCGCCCGAATTTTGACGGTGACAGGCACTTTGACAGCATCTACCACCGCCCGCACAACGGCTGTGGCGGTACACACATCGCGCAGAAGCGCCGCCCCTGCCCCGCCTTTGGCGACCTTTGGCACCCAACAGCCCATGTTAATATCCACAATATCCGCGCCATACGCCTCGACCAATTGCGCCGCCTCTGCCATTTGTGCCGGGTCACTGCCGAATAACTGCACGGCAACAGGGCGTTGTTCATCCATCCAATCGAACATCTGCATAGTGCGCTCCCGCGAGCCTTTGTATTGTAGCGCATGACTGCTGATGAGTTCCGTACAGACCAAACCAACCCCACCTTGCTGACGACACAGTGTGCGAAAAGCATGATTGGTCTGACCCGCCATCGGGGCTAAAAACAATGGCGGGTCTATGCGGATATTGCCAATAAAAATAGGGTTGAGGTACGTGTTCATTCTTATCCGATGAGGTGCAATGCTGTTTGCCTGCCATGCAACCAGCGCATAACCCCATTTTGCAACACCGCATCTTCTTCGAGCATGATGCGGACTTCCTGACCGCCCCATTCTGCCACAGGCTTGATGATGTTCAATTCTATCGAATAGGCGGTGTTATCATGCACTTCGTAATCGCCAGAGCCACCCACGCGCACCTGATTATCCCACAAGCCGATGGTCGGACCTGCGGCATGTCCGTGATACCCCAACGGATGGCTATATACACACGGGTTAATGCCTTCGGCTTTGGCATGAGCGAGGGTATCGGCTAAAATTTCGTTGCCAGTGCGCCCGATACGCATATTGTGCATGAGGATATCTTGCAGGCGATTGCCTTCTGCCAGTGCATCTTTTAGCCCTTGTGGCGCATCTTTTTCGCCCGCTTTCAACACATAAGCATGTTGTTGTTGGTCGGTCGCCAAGCCGAGATAATAAAATCCGACATCGCAATGGAGCAAATCGCCGGGCAAAATCACCTTGCGCCCCGCATCTTTGATATTAATCGCCGTGAAGGGGTTATCCTGCGCCTGAATTTCAACAGTTGGTTGAAACCACGCCGCTAAACCCATGCTCTGCATTTTCTCGCGCATCCACCACACCACATCATCGGTGGTGGTGATGCCTGGTTGGATGACCCGTGTGGAGAAGGCTTCAGCGATGAGCGCATGACCAATTTCCACAATGCCCGGATACACCATGATCTCGGCAGGCGTGCGCGTTTCGAGCCATGCTACGGCGAGCCGTTCTGCGCTTTTCATCTTATGGCGCAAATCACCATTTTTATCTAAAGCAAAAAGATAGGTGTGCTGGCTGTGTGTTAATCCATCACCAAAGGCAAAGGTATCAGATATATTGATGCCTATCGTGTGGGGATTGCGCTCTTGAATCACCCGCGCCAACGCATCATATTGGTCGGGTTCGTCATCTGGATTCCACACCGATTGATAAAAGCCGGGCATATCATATCGGCTGACGGTGAGGCGCTCGACCACCCCATCGGGCTGACGATAAAACACCAAAATGGTGCGCCGACGTGCCGACATGGCGGGTTGCGGCAACAAGGTCATGATCACCGGGTCTTCGTTATATTCACGGGCGATGACCAACCACATATCGAAGCCTTCGCGCTTCATCAATTCGGGCAAAACATGGTCGAGCCGATATTTCAGCCATTCGTTACGAACATCGGCTTGTTGGCGCAAAGATAATATTTTGTGGCGATAGGCTTCGAGCATGATTATTTCTTCTTCCCGATACGGCGCAACCCTTGGAAATGTGGATCGCCCTGAATTTGTCGCCAGCGATTTTCGCCACCATCGGTATGCCACTCGACAACGTGCATCCCATTGGGGTCTTCATATTCCAACACAGGAGGCAAATTGAACAACATCTGACGCAACACACCGATGAGTTCTTTGCGTTTTTCGCCACTGCGAAGGATGAAATATGCCCCCGGTTCCCATTCAAATTCAATGGGCATCCCGTTCCAATTGCCTTCCATCTTGATGGGGACGGTGGCTTGGGTGCAATTCATATAAATGCTCTGCAGGCGATTTTTCCAGAGGGTATGATTAACACGCTCCTCGATGTAATATGGGCGTGGTTCGGGTGTGGAATAAAACCATTTACGGGCATCGGTAGCCATAAAAATTTCTCCATGATGTTATTTATTTCGACATGGGTATAGTGTACCCGTTTTGGGCGTGTTTGGGTAGGCACTTGTGAATTATTTTATTTTGGTGGATAGCGTCCAACACCAACCAATATTCGCCTTGCACGCAAGCGTATTTGATCGTTCAATTTCAATAAAAAGACCGTAACACGACCTTCAGGTGTCATAGGTATAATCACAGCTCCATCGAGGCGAAAATGCTTACTATCAGCTTGATGAATAAGACAGTATTCGCACCGATATTCAGCGCATTCAATCACTTCCCGCCTCAATATCTCTGAGATATAAGTCATTTTGCGTTCACCTGATGATGCGCTTTCGCTTTGAGCAACATCACAAAATGATTAATCTGGCTAGCTTCATCTAATTCGGCACGTTTTTCATCAGTTAACACCCCATTCCGATTCGCATCGAGTAAATATTGTAACCGCGCTTGCGCCATATCCGATGCGTGAAAGGCGATAATCGCCTCTGGTGTGGGTGAGGATAATAAAAACGTCATCACCTCATCTTGGATAGTTATCACAGGGCTATAATCATTCATCGATAATTGCTCCAATTCTCATCTCCGCGCACACACTCTTGCGCCTCGCTATCCAGTTGGTGATATGTTTCGATGATTTTGCTCTAGTAAGGTCATGGGGACACTCCTTTTTTATCATTGTAGCATGATGTTTTATGCTGGTCATGGCAATCGGGCAATGCGAAAACCTATGTAGTTAAAGCGTTCATCAGGAAAATCTGAAAATCCCACCAGTCTGGATTGTCATAGCCCTCAGCATGTTTAATGAACACATCAAATTGGGCATTCGTAACTGGATATCTGGCAATTTTGAAATCATCAACATGAGCGGAATCGAAATAATAATGCACCCACGGCAGGCTGTTAATCCGTTTGAATTGGTCGCGCCATGCGCTGGGCAAATACCCCATCTCTTGGTCAAAATTCACCCCTTCATCTATCACAGGACGATATTGCGTCCCAATCTGAGGGCTTCTTCAATTTCACGGCGTAGCCAATCGCCTTCATTCTGACAGCATTGTAATGCTCCATCGGCAATCAGCACGACAAAATGCGTGCGTGCGCCGATTTGATTCAGGATGCCCGAATC
Source organism: Phototrophicales bacterium (assembly GCA_002794515.1). Taxonomy (GTDB): domain Bacteria; phylum Chloroflexota; class Anaerolineae; order Aggregatilineales; family Phototrophicaceae. The sequence continues at coordinate 6,782 of PGTJ01000018.1, read as the reverse complement.
GAATGCGCCACTACCTATCGTCTTGACATCCAAAAAGACATCATACCCCTGTTGGCGTAGGTGATTAAAAATTAAAACGGCGCGGTCACGACTAACTTTACACCGATAATTGATAAACTCCAAATGGCGAGGGGACTTTTTCACCGAAAATTCTGGTTTTCTCCCCTTCTCCAAATTGGAGAAGGGGTCGGGGGGATGAGGTTCTACACCCCTGCCAATGTTTCCAGTCTATCTACCATATCGGCGAGGACACCAAAGGTCGTCTCGACGGCATCGGGTTTGGTCATATCCACGCCTGCATGTTTGAGCGCATCAATGGGATACATCGCCCCGCCCGCGCTCAAAAAGTCGAGATAGCGACTGGCGGCATTCTCTTTACCCGCCAAAATGCCTTTCGCCAATTCATGAGCGGCGCTGATACCTGTGGCATAAGCATACACATAATAAGCATTATACAAATGCCCAAATGTCGCCCATGTGATGCCGATGCGTTCCCGTTCATAGCCCATTTCTGTGCCATAGCCTTCGGCGAATAAATCGGCACACAGGTTGATGAGGTCATCCGCCGTCACGCCCTGTCCTCTTTCTACCCGTTGATGGACTTCTAATTCAAAACGGGCGAGTGTGGGCATGATGAAGAAATAACGGTGAAAATTACTCATGGCTTCTTCGATGAGTGCGATTTGGAATTGGGCATCGGGCTTGGCTTGACGCAAATAGGCGCGGGTCATGGCTTGATTAAAATTGGATGCCACCTCGGCGGCAAATAGAGTGTATCGGCTATTGACGAGGGGTTGATGCTTTTTAGAAAGGTAACTGTGCATACTATGCCCCAATTCGTGCGCCAGCGTGCTGAGTGCGCCCATTGAATCATCATAACTCATCATGATGAAAGGCATGGTGTCGTATGTGCCATACGAAAATGCCCCTGTGCGCTTGCCTTTATTAACGGCGCGATCGACCCAACGGTCTTCTAAACACCCTTTCCGTAACGTATCGACATACTCATCACCAAGCGGTTTCATGCCGTTGCTAATCCAATCCACCGCTTGCTCGAACGGCACAACGGGCGGATTGGCGGTGAGTGGTGCCCAAATATCATACGGTTGCAACGACTCCACACCCAAAATGCGACGGCGCACATTCCAATATTTATGCCATGTGGGGATATTTTTCTTGAAGGTATCTATCAGGTTATAAAACACTTCTACGGGGATATTATTTTGGAACAGGGCGGCTTCGAGGGTGTTATCAAATCCGCGCACCCGTTGATAAAACACATCGCGCTTGACACTGCCGATATAAGCTGTGGCGATGGTGTTCTTGAATGCCAGATAGCCATCGGTATAACTTTCATAAGCGGTTTTGCGGACGGTGCGGTCTGGACTATCCATCCAGGTATCATAAGTGCTTTGCGCCACAGGGAGCGATTTGCCATCTTTATCTTTGGCATCGGCGAATTTCATATCGGCGCTGGTGAGGATTTCAAACACATTTTCTGCACTACTCAACGGGTCGGTCGCCATGCCTAAAATTTGCTCGACCTCAGCGCTTCGCACATGCTTCTGACGGCGGAAGAGGTTATCGACATATTGGGCATAATGAGCAATGCGCGGTTCTTGTGCCATCCACGCATTGAGTGTGGATTGCCCAATGGCGATGAGTTCGGGGTCTAAAAAGGATAGCGATGCCATCGTTTGACCAAACAACCCACCCGCTTTATCGCTCATGGCGACTGCTTTATCATCCAACGCATTACAAGCGGCTTGCATCACAGCATAAAAATACAGGTTCATCATCTTGCGTTGGATGGTCTCTGCTAGTTCGATAAAATCGGCAAGGGTTTGGGCGCTCTCGGCGAGCTTGCCCGCGAATTTACGGGCATCGGGCAACAATGCCACTAATTCATCTGCCGATTTTTCCCATTCTTCCCAATTGGCGAAGACACTGGTGGCATTCCATGTCAGTTCTGGGGCAATTTGCTCGCGTGGGGTGAGTTCAGACATCGAAAAATCTCCTATTGAAAAATTTTTTAACGATTGTAAATATCTTAATTGGATTAACTGAAAAAAGCAATTACACTTGTGGGCGATTTTTGAAAATGACCACTTTACGCCGATAATTGAGCGTATATTCTTTAAGACGTTCCTCTGCTTGTTGAAATTCAGGACTGAGCAAGGCATTTTTGAGGATAGTGGCGCTCTCGCACACAAATTCGACAAAGCGCTCTGGCTGATTTTCGCCATACACTTGCCAAGCATAAATCATGTATAAGCCCATCTTTTGCAATTCAGGGACAAATTCACCCAAGACGTATTGATAATACTCCTCGTGCTTATCGGGATGAATATCATACATAATCATAATGCGGTGACTAGGGGTGATTAACATGGGCTATCGCTCCTTATTCATGCGTCTCCCCTATTTTATCATAGCTAAAGAAAATAAGCACTTGCCCCTAAGCCAAGTCTTAGGTATTGTTTTAGGTTATATCTGACAAATCATGCGTAGAGATAAAAAACATGCCCGATTTACAACAACGTTTAGATGATTTACGCCAACGCTTAAACCGATTATCTGCCAAAATTGGCAAAGAGGATATTCGCACCGACATCGCCGATATCGAGCGTACCGCCCGCCAACTGTTGGCAGAAGCCAAAAACACACCACACGAAGCGACTGCACAGGCGTTATTCGCCGAAATTGCCAAGTTCAATCAACCGGTGAGTAGCAACCAAACGGCGATTCGGGGATTATTACGCCGTGCGCGGATTCGCATCGAAATCGCAGGCGATGATGACGACATAGACGAAGCACTGGATATATTAGAAGAAGCCATCGCCCTCGATTCGACTTATGAAGAGACCTTACTGCTCCTCAAAGAGGCGGCGCAAAAAACACCACACGCCTTGCAACGGGTATCTGATTTATTCAAGCGATACAACCTCAAACCACCCGCCGCCAAACCCACACCCGAAACACCTGTGATTCAATCGGCATTACCCCCGATAAATGATGAACCACCATCGCCGATGACTGATATGCCACTACCACCACCCCGCCCCACCTCTACAACACCACCGCCGATGAACACGGTGCGCCCCAACACGCCGACCACATCCACAGGCACGATGCGCCGTGTCGGGCAAGTGGGCGAATTGGATGAATGGATGTCGGAACTAACACAAGCCTATTATGCGGGTGATTATCAAGCCACCATCGAAGTTGCCAATCGCATTTTGGCACAATCGCCCAACAACCCGACTGCCAGCGAGTATCGCGCCAAAGCCGAAGATAACATCATTCGCGGTGTCGTCCCCGACCATCGCATCCCGTTTGATGCGCGGGTGGCATACAACCGCGCCAATTCGTTGGTACGAGCGGGCAATTATGAAGAGGCAGAACGGCTTTACCGCGAAGCGCGTGATTTAGCCGAGCGAAGTGGCATTTTATCGTGGAAAGATGCCGAACAAGCCATGTTGGATATTCAAGACCTCGCGTTAGCCCGTGAACTGCTCACCGAAGGCGATCGGCTGATGGCGACCGATAACTGGTCAGATGCCCTACGCAAATATGAAGGGGCATTGCGCGTGGTGGCGAACGACCCACAAGCCGAAGAACGTGCCGAAAAAGTACGCCGTATCTTGAGCGAAGTCGACCAAATCACCGTCAAACTCAGCACCATTAGCGGGACACTCGCCGACCAAACCAACCAAATCTTGGGCATCCTCACGGCAATAGCCCGTGTGCGCCAATTATTGCCTAACAGCCAACGTTTGGCATCGCTCCAAACCGAAGCCAACAACAAACTCGCCTCGATCAAGGCGCAAATTAATGATCAAGCACAAGCCGCGCTCGCCCGCGCCAGCAATGCCATTTCGCTGGAAGAGAAGATGCTGGTCAGCACAGAGGCGACTCGCTTGTTGGAATTGGGTGTTGAACTCGACCCATCGGATACACGCCTTGCGGGATTGCTCAACGACTCGCGGGCGTTATCTGTAGAGATGCAACGCGCCCGCCAAGCCTTAGAACGCGCCTCTGCTATGATTGCCCAAAATTTTGATTCCGAATTGGCACAAGCACGAGCAATGTTGGCAGGATTGCGCGATTACGCCCAAGATGAACGGTATCGGTTATCGGTGAGCGAATTGTTTAATCGGCATTTAGAACGGGCAGAAATCGCCCTAGAAGAAGGCGATCTGACCGAAGCACAGACATGGCTCGATACCCTGCGCGAAGAACCCTTCCGCATATTGGGTAGGCGCACAGAATTAACACGCCTCGAAGCACAATTACGACGCGAAAAACAACGGGGTCGCTTGCTTATCATGGCTATTCTCGGTGGAATTATCATCATCTTGGGTGCATTGGCATTTGTCACCCGTCCCCAATGGGAGCCTGTGTTATTCCCACCACCAACAGCTACCGCGACCGAAACTTACACACCATCCATCACACCGACACCCAGCGATACCCCCACGCCTAGCAGTACCCCAACCCCCAGCGAAACACCAACGGCGAGCATCACACCATCACCGACCAATACCCCTAGCAATACCCCAACGGCGACATGGACGGTCACACCATCGTTGACAGTAACGCCATCCAACACACCTACCGAAACATATACGCCAACCCATACGCCAACGGTGACACCAACTTATACCGAAACCAGCACCCCAACGGCGACAGCCACACCGACCATCACCCCCACACCCATTGCCTTGTGCATCGTGGTGGTGCGCCCAGAAAATGCGGCAGTGGTGCGGGTTGCACCCGGTCAGAATGAATTGTCTCTTGGCACATTGCCTTCTGGCACAATTATGGAAGTGTTGGAACAACGGCGCAATCCCAATACCAACGCCGTGTGGTATAACATCAAGGTACAAGTAGGACAAGCCTCACTCGTGGGTTGGGTAAGGAGCGATTTGGTGGTCGCCACCAGCAACACCGAATGTCCACTCATCCCATAAATCAAAAAAGGCGCGATATGCGCCTCTGTATCACGTACGCCATCGGTTTTATGCCGATGGCTATCCCCAATAAGGGTGTTATCCGATTATCTATATCAGATGATTATTTATCTGATTTTGTGTTCACCATATCTGCCACCCGATTAATCATGCCCGTGACTTCCATGGGGAAGATGAATTTAGTCGATGGGCTTTGACCAACCGCTTTGAGCGCATCGAGATATTGCAATAGCAAGGTGTTGTTATCCAACGATTTCGCCACCTCATAAATGGTTTCCAGCGCCTTGCTAAACCCTTGTGCGCGGAGCAATTGCGCTTGGCGTTCACCTTCGGCTTCCAAAATAGCAGATTGCTTTTTGCCTTCGGCACGGAGAATATTGGCTTGGCGTTCACCTTCGGCTTCGAGGATGGCGGCTTCACGCTCACCACTGGCTTTAGTGACGGCGGCACGGCGTTCACGCTCGGCGGTCATTTGGCGGTTCATGGCATCTTGAACATCACGCGGTGGGACAATCTCACGGATTTCTACACTGGTGATTTTCAGCCCCCAACGTTCAGTGACTTCATCGAGTTTAATCCGCAACGTGTCATTAATTTGCTCACGCTTAGAGAGAACGGAGTCGAGGTCAATATCACCAATAACCGCACGAAGGGTGGTGGTGGCGATGTTGATAGACGCACTGACCACATTTTCAACCTCTAATACCGATTTACGTGGATCTATAATACGATAGTACACCAAAAAGTCGATGGCAATCGGCGCATTATCTTGGGTGATAGCGGTTTGTGCGGGAATATCCAAAAAGCGTTCCCGAACATCTACGCTCACCGCACGTTCAAAAAGCGGGATGACAAAAACCACACCCGGTCCGCGTGTTCCAGCATATTTACCTAATGACAGGATGACCAACCGTTGGTATTGCGGTACAATACGCAACACCTGAGAGAAAAAATAGAAGATGAAAAATAGTACCCCTAAGCCAATTATTAACGGTATTGATTCCATTTAGAGTGCCTCCTTTTGTGTAAATGTGTCATCTGAACGTTTGCGCTTTAGACTTTCTACGACTAATTGTAGACCATTTCGCTCTATGACAACCACCGATTCACCCGATTTGATAGGCGAATCACTGGTTGCTGTCCATGTTTCACTCTCGACTAACACCGTGCCAATCGGATTGATGTCGGTCGTGGCACGTCCAACAGCACCCACCAATTCATCATCTTTGGTGGCGGTCGCATGAGGTGCTAGACCAATCCGCAAAGCGGGCAACAAAACATATTGACAATACGCCGCCAATAACAACATGACAATACCGATGACAAAGGGCGAGACAATCATGCCATTAAACAAGAACAAGCCACCGATACCCTGTAAGATGATGCCCCCCCATGCCAAGATGAAGTATTCATGCTTGATGAACGGCATAATCGAATAGCCCGCCGCACCAATCATCATCACCAAGACCGCCAACCAATTGGTCGGCATTTGGAATAAGATGACGATGCTAATCACCATACCAACAAATGCCAACAATTCTAATGCGCCTGTGCCAGGGAGATGTGTCGCTGTGACGGTAATCCACAAGCTAATCACAAAAATCACAAAGACAACGCTGGGGTCTGTGAGCGCAGGATTAATCGTTAAAAATCCCATACATCCACCTTTCTATAAAATACCTCCCAACAATCTTATTATGACCTAGTTTACACCGAAAAAACGCCCTAGTCTTTGGGGGATTATGTCAAATTTAATCTTTCTTAACACAAACAATGGCAGAATACCGCACTCGCAATCATATCTTGAAT
>PGTJ01000823.1 GCA_002794515.1 Phototrophicales bacterium | reverse complement strand
ATCCACGCGCCCGCGTGAAATTTGTTCTTCGGCGCTGAATTCGGCGGGGTCTTCAGTGTTCCATCCGAGCGCCCGAAACAGGGGCAAGATGTAATATTCACGGGTTTGTTGTTCGTTATATGCCTCGCGGTTGCGGTCTTGCCGAAATTTTTGCACAAGGTCGCGTATGGCGATTTGCGCCGATTGTTTGTTGATAGGTGCTAAGGTGGTGGTCATGATTCACAACCCCTTATGATGCGAAATGGCTTATGGATGAGGGTATTATAACATAAAATTGCCCATTATTTCTTAACAATCGTCTGATACACTAGATAGGGTTTATGTAT
>PGTJ01000836.1 GCA_002794515.1 Phototrophicales bacterium | reverse complement strand
ATCCACTCGCGGGCGGATACCCCATCCGCCCATCATGCCCAACCTGTACGGGCGGGTTCGCATCTTGCAGTGCGTCTGTCCGCCTACCAGACAATCATCATTACCGCCTAGACTGATAAAAGGCAAAATAGCATGTTAGACCAACCAAAATTAGAGACCCTGTTTTGGGCTTTTGGAACAATTATTTTGATCATCGTGGGGAGCATCGTCGTTGGCACATTAGCCCGACTCGTTGCCAAAGGCTTTCGCCTGAGCGAGAGCGAGCAACGCAAAATTTTCTGGGGGTTTTTATTCGCCAGTCCGTGGAT
>PGTJ01000067.1 GCA_002794515.1 Phototrophicales bacterium | reverse complement strand
CAGACGGGATAGGGGCATCAGTGGTTATGCCTGTTCGGGTGACACCGTTTCAACCGAAGAAGAAATCGTGTCACACCGTCAAACAAGTGGCGTGTACATGATTGTACATAAAACCTGATACTATAATTTTGATATTAAGATACATCTATATAAGCGAGGATAATGATGGAATTAGGATTGTTGGTGATGATGATTATCATTGCTATCACCATAATCGTGGTGATTGCAGTGATGTATTACGGTCTTAAACACGACCCACATATGGATATTCGTAGCCCAGAATCATCGCGTGCGGTGCAAATTCTGAACAGCATGAATGAGGCGGCGAGTCGTAAATTGGCAGAGAAAAAGACCACCGAACAAGTCGCCACAGGAACAACAAGCACAACGGCAAAAGGTGCAAGCGCATTGGGCAGTGATGAAGAAAAAGCCGCCCGCAAAGCCGCCGCCCTCGCCCGTAAAGCCGCCAGACAACAAGTCACCGAAGGATAGGCAACTGTGCCGTCATCAGACGGCATTTTTGCCCATTACACCAATCCAATCCCCTCATTTGTTCGTATCCCATTCTATTGGTTTATCGTTATATATAAGGATGTGACACATGACCAGCCAGAACCGCCTGCAAGAGGCGATGATGATGTTAGAATTGGGCGATATTGATGACCGTCTCAACGCCCTGACCATTATCACCGAAGAAAAGCATTTGCCCGCCGTGCCATTATTGGTCAGATGGTTGCCCAATGCCGATCCTGGGACGCGCTATCTGATCGTCAAGGCGCTCACCCAATTGCCACATGATGATGCCGTGCCTGTGCTATTAGAAGCATTGCGCTGGGATGATATGTGGACGCGCTCGGCAGTGACGGCGGCGCTCATCGCCAATGGGTCGCTGTTGGTTATTCAAGGCTTATCTGAGGCATTGCGTGACGAAAAAAGTGTGGTACGCCGTGCGGCGGCGAAGGCGCTGGGCAAAATCAATATTCAACCTGAAAGCGAGGTGCATATGACTGTCATTCGCGGTTTATCTGCCGCCTTGTTGGATATCGATGATGGTGTGCGACGTTTTTCTGCCGAAGCACTGGGGCGCTTGGATGCCAAAAGCAAAGTGCCTGAACTTTCTGATGCGCTAAACGATAAAGATGCCCAAGTCCGAATTGCCGCCTTTCGGGCATTAGCCAGTATCGACACACCAGAAGCCCGCCATGCGGTGCGCCAATGGTCAAAAAGCTGAGGAGGCTATTCAATCTTACGGTGGATGCTATTCAATCGGCGTATTGGTATCCACCAGGTAATCAGCGCTCCTAAGGCAGAGATGATAATCGTCAATATGGGGATGATGGCGAAACGGTCTAAAAAGATGAAATAACCCGCCACATCCCCTTCATAAATCACCTGTGCCACAACCCCACTATGGGTTATCGCCCCCAATAATACGGCGGTCTGTGATGGCTGATCAGTATTAATCAACACAAAATTTTTGTCTAAGGCAATATCCACCACTCCATCTTTCATGATAAATTGGGTGATATTCGGGCGCGATGCAGTCGGTGGTTCGCCAATTAACAAAATGCGGATGGGGCGATCATCAGGCGCAGGTGGAGGTATTTGAGATAATTCGGCAACTGTGCTGATGGGCGATAAATTGCGGGGTGATAGAGCGGTTATCCATTCAGATAAAGAGAATATCGCCACTAGGATAAATAACAAGCCAAACACCACAAAGGCGGGAATAAAGCGCCGTACGGCAGGTTTTGTCTGTGCCAATGGCAAGAAAAAGCGATAAGTGATATACACCACCAAGATTAAAAATAAATCGGCAATGATCATAACTATCTCCATTTATTCGTTGTGATTTATTATATTTCATCATACGGCGATTTTCGCCTATAATGGTTTATATCAACATATGATGATAGAGAGACATTGATGAATCAGTTTCAGTTACCACGCTATCGCTTAATTGAAGAGTCTGGACGAGGGGGCATGGGCGTGATTTACCGCGCACATGACCGCCTGACCGGCAATACCGTCGCACTCAAACGGGTAACAACACCACTGGAACGCCTCGACTTTCATTCGCGTGCCGCATCGACATCATCCGATTTTCAGGTGGCATTAGCGCGTGAATTTCGCATCCTCGCCAGTTTGCGCCATCCAAATATCATTAAAGTTCTCGATTATGGCTGGGCAGAAAATAAAGAACCTTATTATACAATGGATTGGTTGTATCCCGCCCAAACTATACTGCAAACAGCATTATCTCCATCCGAATTATTGGGGCAATTATTAGAGGCGCTCGCTTATTTGCATCGGCGTGAGGTGATTCACCGAGACTTAAAGCCCGATAATATTTTAGTGATCAATGGGACGGTGAAAGTATTAGATTTTGGCTTGGCATTGTTGCATGGTCAAGATGACATCGATGGCATTGCTGGCACACCCGAATATCTCGCGCCAGAAGTGTTTGAGGGCGAACCACCATCGACCGCCAGCGATTTATACGCCGTTGGCGTGATAGCCTATCGCCTGATCACAGGCAAACATCCCTTCGAGGCGGGCGATGGTGAGCATTTTTTGAATCGGGTGTTGATGGGCGATCCCAACCTTTCACCGATTGTTGGTCATCCACTAGAGCCGATGATCTCTAAACTCATCTCGCGCAATCCAAGAGACCGTGGCACAGTACGCGAGGCGCTTTTACAGGTGCGGGGGAATATCGCCATCACCACAGGACGCGAGAGTTTTTTGCAGGCGGCGCGTTTTGTGGGCAGAGAGGCAGAATTAGATCATTTATCGACCATATTAGACCGCATCCTCAACGCCCAACGAGGGGCAACAGTGCTAATCGGTGGCGAAAGTGGTGTCGGAAAATCGCGCTTAATCGAAGAATTGCGCGCAGAGGCATTGGTCGCGGGCGCACGGGTGGCGCGTGGTGGGGCAACCCGCGAATCGCGCCGATTATTCGAGATGTGGCGCGAGCCAATTGCTTTGTTATCGCTAGAACGTGATTTATCGCCATTGGATGCAGGTGTGTTACAGGCGATTGTGCCAGATTTGGCACAGATCATCGATAAACCGATTATCGAACCGCCTCCCCTAGAACCGATTGCCAATCGGGCGCGGTTAATCGATACCATCACACGGCTTTTCGCCGATGATAAAAAACCAACGGTGGTCATTTTAGAAGATTTGCACTGGGCGCACGACTCGCTGGATTTGCTCAAGGCGCTCATCATGCTCTCTCATAGCCATCCCTTGTTGATTATCGGCAATTATCGTGATGATGAACGTCCTGATTTGCCTCATCTGCTCACAGGCGCAGAAACCATCAAGTTATCACGCCTTTCACGGGAAGAAATCGCCAAACTGTCCGTCTCGATGATAGGCGACTCTGGCGATGCCGAGCCAGTGGTCAATTTATTAGAGCGCGAATCAGAGGGCAATCCATTTTTTATTGTGGAGGTGATGCGCCATTTAGCCGATGCTATGGGCAGTTTAGATGCCATCGGTTCATCCACCGTCCCCGATAGTTTATTCGCGGGCGGTGTACGCCGTGTGCTAGAGTCGCGGTTGAATCGGCTACCGCCCGAAACACGCCCAATTTTGCAAATGGCGGCATTATTTGGGCGAATGCTCGACCCACTCATCCTCGCTACAGTTTTTAAGCGCGATATCGCCTCTATCGAGATGGATTTGAGCATCGCCGCAGATGTGGCGGTCTTAGAGGGGTATGAAGGGGGATGGCGCTTTGCACATGATAAAATGCGCGAAGCATTGCTCGAAAATTTAGATGACACCGCCCAAAAAGCATTCTCTTACCAACTGGCAGAAGCTATCGAGACAACATACCCCGATTCGCCCGAATATCATGCCACGCTCGCCCAATTTTGGGCGCGGGCGGGCGAATTCCGCAAAGAATCCTGGTATGCCATCAAAGCCGCCCAACGGGCTTTGACCAGTGGCGCAAATCAGCGTGCGCTGAATTATTTAGAACGCGCATCTGTCTTACATGAAGATGGTTCTGCCCCACTCTCGCGCATCGCCTATGCCGATTTACAACTCAAACTCGGTCAGACCTATTTGGGATTGGGGATGTTAGATAAAAGCAGTGACTATTGCCGATTCGCTTTAGAAGCGGCGGATATTCACGATAATGTGACAATCGGTGGCACATTGGCACAAGCAATCCGTCAATTACGCTATCGGCTCATCAACCCCAAACCGAGCGAAACCGATGCCGAGCGGTATCGTATCGCCTCACAAGCCTGTGAAGTGTTGGCACAAAATAGTTTTTATAACAACGATAAAATCAGTGGCATTTATCATATTTTATTAGGGCTGAATTTGGCAGAGCGCGGTGGCGATGCCTGTCGACCACAACAATTGCGCCATACCGCGTCTATGTTATTGGCGATGGGTGTTGTGCCATTGCACCGCATTGCGCGGTACTATCGCAAACGGGCATATCGTCTCATCGAAAATTTGGATGACCCACCTGTGATGACATGGTTATATTTGGTGGAGGGTGTATATTTATTAGGACTAGGCAAATGGAGAGACGGCGAAAATGTCCTCAATAAGGGTATCGAAATCGCCACCAAAACAGGTCATATTCGTCGACAAGAAGAACTCTATACCATTCGGCGATACGCTTATTATTTTCAGGGCGATTTTGAAAACGCCAACAAAACCGCGTTGCACATGCTGATGATAGCCGAGCGTTCGGCGGCAATACATGGCATGGGTGCGTCATATGTCGGTCTGTTGGGTGTTTCGATGAGAAAAGGGCAATTGGATGATGCCCAAAATTATGCCGAATTGGCGTTGATGTACTATCAACAAACCGCCGACAGAGGCGGTGCAATGCGCCTGAATGCCATTGTTGCCCTGATGTATCATCAACGCAATGAACCACATCAGGCGGCAGATTATGCCCAGATTGCTCTGCAAATGATGAAAGACCTATCATCGACATCATTTTATCTGGTAGAGGGGTATCAGGCTCTGCTCATCTACTTTTTGGCATTATACGAAGAAACTGGTTCACCCAAATTTGATGCTGTGATAGACCTCATCCTCAAACGATTCAAAAAATTCGCCAAGCCATTCAAAATTGCCCAGCCCATACTGCATATGGCAATCGGTTGGCGAGCTTATTTGCATCACGACAATCAGACGGCATTTGCCATGCTTCAGAAAGCACTCATCAGCGCCCAAGACTTGAACATGATTTATGAACGCGATTATATCATCGCCTTAAGCCAGCGATTATTGGGGATTATCCCTCCTGCCTAAATGGATAGGACAGCGACAAAACAAATATGCTATAATAAACAGCAGAATGATTGAACGAATAGTGAACAAGATAAGGACGGGACACGTTGGATATTACGTGGTATGGACAAAATTGTTTTCGGATTATAGAACGTGGGCGCTTGAGCATCGTCACCGACCCATTTTCAGAGGCAATCGGCTTGCCTATTCCCAAACTGAAAGCCGATGTGGTCACACTCAGCCATAATCACCCCGATTACGCCAATTTAGAGGCGGTAAAAGGATATCAACATCTGCTCACAGGGGCGGGTGAATATGAAATCGGCGGTGTCTTTATTTATGGCGTGGCGCTTCATGCCATCGAGAAATCATCTGTTTTTCATAACATCGGTTATGTGTTCAAATATGATGATGTATCGGCATTACATTTGGGTAACTTGCGCCATGTCCCCGACCAATCGACACTCGAAGCCATTGGCGAAGTTCATGTGGTGATGGTGCCAGTCGGTGGTGGTGATGCCCTCAAAGCCAGCGCCGCGGCGGAGGTCATCGCCCTTTTAGAACCCAGTTACATCGTGCCGATGCACTATGCGATAGACGGCTTAAAAGATAACCTCGACCCCATAGAGAAATTCCTCAAAGAGATGGGGATCAGCAAAGTGCAAGAAGAAGATATGCTCCGTGTGACATCCAATATGCCCGAACAACCGCAGGTGGTTGTCTTGAGACCACAAGCCTAACAGAGGTGTGATATGAATGTCAAATTGTTGATGCAATGGGATATAAAACCCGGTCAAGACCAAGAATATTTTGAGTTTGTCGTGCGCGAATGGTTGCCAGGGGTGAATCGCTTGGGGATTAAGCCCACATGGGCGTGGTATACCGTATATAGCCGCGAACCAGCCCGTCAGATTTTGGCAGAAGCCATCGGCGATGACCTCGATACTGTGCGCCAAGTGCTAAACAGTGACGACTGGAAAGCCCTGCATGAGCGTCTTCTGAATTATGTCGAAAATTATGAACATAAGGTTGTTTATATCACAGGTGGCTTTCAGTTGTAATGAAGATAAGTATCAGCCTCGCCATCGGCTCAAAGCCGATGGCGGCTATTTTTATGCTAAAAGCCCACTGAAGGGGCTAATTTTACCTGATTTTGTGGCGTGATGTATCACCTTGTAGCACCTTTAGTGTGCTTTATAGCGATTAGCGAGATGCTTTGAACATCTCGCATTAGCTGATACAGACCTTTATGGCTAATCTGGAATAACGATAGGTGTGCCTGTTGTATCATTCCGATAACAAGTTCCGCCACTGACATATCCATTCAGTTGAGCGCAAATATCGGCAAAGCTAGGCACACTGCGCCTGACGGGGATTTCTGCCGTCTGACAGGCTGGATATGCCTGTCCATTTTGGTCTAATGCCCATGCTTCTGCACGCCATTTGAGATTGAAGGCGCGCCCAACATGATACAATGCGCCAACACCCACATCAGCAAATATCGATTGGGCTGTGCCACCTACTTGGCTGATGAACACCGAGCCAGGCAAGTTATCTGTCCGTTCTAATGTCAGATAAAAAAACGCCACACCATTTAGAGCTGTCCAACGAAATTCTTGTACACCCCATACAATCGCATCTAATGGCGAAACAGCTACAAACGTACTGCAATTGATTCCACCAAGTGCATCATCGTCATCATCGTCATCGTCATCATCATCGTCATCATCGTCAGTCGATGGTATGGTAGGAATGATATTTTTCTGTTCAGCTTCTTCAATATCTTGCAATGTCGGAATACGAATAGGATAATGCAAAAAACCATCAGGCAATGTCTCTAAGATAGCAAATTCCTGCAAACGCTCCTGAGAAACCCGACCAGCATCTTGCCAATCATCTTGTGGGACGATGTTGCCATCATCATCGACACAGGCAGTGAAATATGCCGAATGCCCAATGGGGATACGCAACCTGTTTTGGTTGACATCTAATGCACCATCTAAGACGATTGCTTCGGTGCGCCGACACATATCGGGCAAATCGTCATTAACGTCATCCTCACCCCGTTGCGTCAGCAAGACAATCGTCGAGCCGATGCGTACGGTTGCCCCATTAATCGATAAATTCACCGACAACCGTTCGGGGCTTTGAATAACGAGCGCATCTGGGGCTTGTTTACAAGTGGGGTTGCCTGTGCCTGTCGTGAAATAAAAGGCTTGCATAGGGGAGCGGATTTCTGATGTCACCACAGGGAGCAAATTAAATGCCGTTTCATCCAACGGGGTGATAAGCTCACGACTAATCCAACCCTCAGTATCACCAAAAGCGATACGCACCCACGTAAAATCCTCGTTGATGCCGGTGGCAGTCCAAACACTGTTGGGTTCTGCACGACCAAGTGGGTTAAAATTACGCCCTGCGCCACTCCGAATATTCACGCGTTGACTAACACTAATGATAATATCGGTCGGCATGATATTTGGTTGTGATGACGTAGCATTTTCGACAGTGGTCTCGCCCATTAAAAAGAATAAAACACCTTGACCGGGGATGGTATCGGGGATGTTGGCTTGCACATTCATCAGCGCCAACCCCCAAAGCGATTCATCGGCATTCAGCGCCGATGTGCTGATGGTCATGATGTTGGCTAATTGTGCTGTGTCTGCGGGTTGTGCAAAATCTTCGGCTTGTGCTTCATCCATGAATGAAGCAACAACCTGATTATGCCCATAACAGGCACTGTTTCGTCCTAAATCATCGCAACTTTGCGATGCAAGCGAAACGGCTTCGGTGATGATAGGCGGGCATTGGTCGGTAGCATCACTTTGTGCTGAAGCGATAATCGTACTCCAAAGGGCAATCATAATAATCATCCAGAGTATATATTGTTGTTTATTTGTCATACATCCACCTTTTTTGAAGAGATTCGGAAAATCTGTTGCAATTCATTATACAATGATAATCAAACCACATCATGGACAGGCAAATAATGGGTCTGGCAAAAGCGCGACTTGCTCGCCAGATGATGTCACTGCCGTCCCGAAATATGCCCCAGCCACCATATTGTAAAAAATGAAGGTGCCGCTTTGTCCACGTCCAGTTTGTTGTTCATATTGAGCTGTGAGTGGGTTATAAAACTTGGCAGTGATGGTATCTTCGGGCAACACACCGCTATAGGTAATGACAATCGTATTGGGTACAACGCACTCCCATGTCACCGTCAGGTAACGCACACCACCACGTTGCATGACATAATCACCACTGTCACACACCACTACCCCATTTAGCAAGGCTTGTACACGCCACGCAAAATCGAAATTTCCCCCAACGGTACTCTGGTCTATAAATCCGACCAGTGACAATAATGGCGCAGGTGCATCGAAGGCGACACTACGAGGTTCGGTCAGATTGGTGACAATCACCCGATAACTGGTAGCCCCAGGGGCGGCAGTCCACTGGAAGGTATTATCTCCCAACATCATCCCCTGCAATGGGCTAATTCCCTTAAAATTGCTACAATCGACACTATTCACTGTCACATTGGTCACTGGTGGTGATAGGGGTGGTTGTTGCATATCCTCTAAGCCCACAAATCCGCTATTGGGATTGGGGATGACCAAGCGTTGACCGACAAAGATATTGCGCGGATTAGCGAGATTATTCCGCGCTACGATTGCGGGCATACTGGCATTATATCGGCGGGCGATGCTGAATAATGTCTCGCCCCGGGCTACGATATGCACGATTTCATCCATAGATAATGTATCGGTGATAGTCGGCGCCTCGGTGGGCTGTGGGCGAATCGATGTGGATATATCTTCACCTAAGACCGCGCTCAATGCCCGATTCGCCACATCACCAAAGCCGATTTCTTCATCGGTGGCGGGGCGACTTTCTTGCCAATAGACGATATTCCCTAAATCATCTGTATGGGCGATGAGCGTATCACCCGCCTCAACATATTCGCCTGTGGATGTCTCTAAGTGCCCCTCTTGCACCGTGAATGATAATTCATTTGGGGCGCTATTCCGCAAGGTGATGGTGCTACCGATGCGAATATCTACCCCATTCACCGATAAATCTACCGTCATATTCTCTGGGCTTTTGATGGTGATGGTATTCGGCGCTTCTTGACAGGCGATATTACCGACACCCGTTGTGAAATAAAAGGCTTGCATGGGCGATTGAATGGGCGATGTTATGACGGGTAAGTCGTTCAAACCAGTAGGCGAGTCAGTCGCATCACGCCGAATCCATGCGGGCAAATTATTCACCACTACCCGTAACCATGTGCCATCATTATTGAGCGCATCCACCAACAGCATTTCGCCCGTATTCAAACGACCAACAGTGTTACTGGCATCATTCGGCGATGTGCGGGCATCGGTAGCCGTTTGGATAGCCACTTGTACAGGGGTGGCAATCGGCGCAATATCTAACGGATTCACCCGATTTTCGATGGTCGAATCGCCCAATAGCAACACTGTCACCGCCTGACCGGGCAATGTATTGGGCAAATTGGCTTGTATGCTCATCACCGCAATGCCCCATCGGTCATTTTCGATGTCCAATGGGGTGGTCTGAATGCTCAGCAAATCGAGCAATCCCGCTTTATCGGCAGGACGGGTGAAATAATCGCTGGGGACAATTTGCGAAAAAATGGCGCTGACGGCATTATATCCATAACATGCCGTATTGCGCTCTAGGCGATTACAATTATCTTCGAGGGCTAAGATGGCACGCTCAACTAAATCGGCGCATTGGGCGGTAGGTTGTGCCATGCTCTGCCAAGTGATGGTGAGCAGGCAAAATAAAATCAAAATGGGTCGGATTTTTGACATCATACAAAAACCTCGTCACAAAATAACAGAT